>VBHB01000133.1 GCA_005880315.1 Chloroflexota bacterium
AATGCGCGCTTCATGCGCTTCGACGACATGGCGACCATCGACGCACGGGCGCCCGAGCTGACGCGAATCGCCAAAGCCTGGTGCGACCTGAAGGCTCGTTAGCTCAGTCCCAGCGTGCAAGCGTCGCGCGCGCGTCTTCTATCAATCGCTCGACCCGACGGCGCGACGGCACCATCACGGTGCGAGATCCGAAGCGCCGCGGTTGGACGAGGCCGGCGTCGCGAAGGATCTTCAGGTGACCGCTCACGGTCGGCTGGGTCATGTGAAGCGAACGCGAGAGCTCCATCACGCCTGATGGAGCCGCGAAGAGCTGGATCAGGATGTGGACTCGCGTGGGCTCGGCCAGGACCCGAAGCCGATCCGAGACGAACATCGCGTCCCTGACCTTGCGCACGGGAAGGAGATCGCTCGCGGGCACCGCGATGTGCACGTACTCGTAGAGGTCGATCACGTGGCCGCCCGACAGGCAGAAGTAAAGAGGGGACAGGACGAACTCGTTGCGGTGATCGAAGAGGTCGTCGAACCCCAGGCGGTCGGCGCGGGTGAGCGGGTGGCGCGGCGGCATCAACTCTTCGATGGAAGCGCCGGTGTCGAGCTTCGCGTTCCATGCGTCGCAGGCTCTGGCGACGGCGGCGCGGCCCGCGCGATCCCAAGCGACGGAGGCGAGCTGCCAGACCTCGACGAGGATCTCGCGATAGGTGTGCCGCGTTCGCGCGTTTTCTCGTAGCGTCCGCAGCCTCTTGACGATCGCCGGGCGGACCGACTCCGATTCGGTGAGCATCCCGCGCGCCCACGTCACATCGCGGTCCGGCGCCGCGAGCCAGTCGAACAGGCGGCGAGGACTCTCGTCGAGCAGACAGTTGGCCTGGTGGGCCGCGTAGACGAGCTCCGGGCAGCCGGCGAACCCATCGCCCCACAGCCGCTCGACGCGCTCCTTGACCGGCTGGCGCAGTCGGGCGATGCCCGGGAGCAGGCTCGCGTCAAGCTCAGCCAGGGCGGGCTCGGCGTACCGCGCCGTCTGCACGAGGAGGTTCAGGAGCCAGGCCACCTCTGCGGGGGCGGACGGCGCCACCGCCCGGCAGGCGGGAGTCCCGGGCTCGATCGGCATCAGCGCATTATCACCGCCATCGGTCCATCCCGATCGCGATTGTCGTGATTCGCCTTGACAGATTGGCCAAGGCCGATAAACATGCCGGCTCGTGGGTACACGACGGTTTGCCTCCAGCCGCGCCCGGCGAAGCCTCGTTGCCGCCGGGGTGGTCGCCGTTGTGCTGGTGGGTGCGGCCGTCGCCGGCACGGTGCTGCTCGCTTCGCATCGGGCGCCGGCGCCGCTGGCGCTCGGGTCGCCGGCCGCATCCGGGGCGGCCGCGAGCCTGGTCGGCACCTGGAAGGTCGCCTCGGGGTCTGAGGTCGGATACCGCGTTCGTGAACAGCTCATCAACCAGCCCGCGCCCACCGAAGCGGTGGCGCGAACGACGCAGGTCTCCGGCGGGCTGCAGGTGACCGTCGCCGGGTCGACCATTCGCGCCAAGGGCCTTCAGTTCAATGCGAACCTGGCGTCGCTCGTGAGCCAGGACAAGTACGCGAACTACCAGGTCTATCAGCGGGACTTCTTCGTCCGCTCGATCTACTTGCAGACGGATTCGTTTCCGAACGCGGACTTCACCGCCGATTCGGTCGACATCCCGCTGGCGAGCGACCCAGGGCCCGTATCGGTGACAGTGACCGGGAAGCTCACGGTACACGGCGAGACCAAGTCCGTCACGACGAAGGTCCAGGCTCAGCGCACAGCGAACGGCGTCGAGGTCGCCGGTTCGATCGACGTCGACATGCGCGACTTCAACGTGAGCGTGCCCAGCATCTCTTTCACCAAAGCCGAGCCGCAGGTGGTGATCGAGTACCACCTGGTCCTGGTGCGCGCTTAGGCCAAACCGGCGTACGCGCCGGCCACACGTGTCGCGATCCTCGCGTTGTTGACCACGAGGTCCACGTTGAGGTCGAGGGACCGCCCATCCGACAGCTCGGCCACCCGGGCCAGCAGGCGAGGGGTCACCTGCGGGCCGCTGACACCTGTCAGCTCCTTGACCGCGAGCTCTACGAGCTTTTCGGCATCCTCCATCTCGGCAGGCGGTGGAATCGCCACCACCAGCCCATGCGCGCCGGTCGCCCACGACGCTTCGATGATGCGTGCGGTTTCCTCCGGCGTATCGACACGCGCGCTCACCGGGCAGCCGCTGTGCGCGGAGTAGAACGCGGGGAACTCGTCGCACATGTAGCCGAGCACGGGGACGCCGAGGCTTTCGAGCCGCTCGAGAGTCACCGGCAGGTCGAGGATGATCTTCGCGCCGGCGCAGAACACCGCGACCTGTGTGGTGCCGAGCTCGCCGAGGTCGGCCGACTGGTCTTCGGGATGGCCGCGATGGACGCCGCCGATGCCGCCGGTGGCGAAGAAGCGGATCCCGGCCATCGCCGCGGCTCGCATCGTGGCCGCGACGGTCGTCGCCCCGACCTCGCATTTCGCGATTGCGGCTCCGAGGTCGCGCGAGCTCACCTTGACCGCGCCTGCCGCGATGCGCTCGAGGTCCGCGTCGCTGAGGCCGACGCGCAGGCGGCCGTCCAGCACCGCCACGGTGGCTGGCACGCCGCCCTCGTGCCGGATCGCGGCCTCGCTTTCGAGCGCCGCCCGCAGGTTGTGCGGCGGGGGCAGGCCCTGGCCGACGATCGAGGTCTCGAGCGCAACCACCGGCCGGCCGGTGGCGAGAGCGTCGGCGACCTCCTCCGATATCTGCAGAGGCTCGCTCATTTGGGCCTTGCACCGATTGTGGTGACAGCGCTTGCCGCGACATCGACGGCGCGACGCGCCGCCTCGCCGAGGCTCGCGCCGCGGAGGTACGAGGCGCAGAACGCCGCGGCGAACGCGTCACCGGCGCCGGTGGGATCGACTTCGTCGACACGCGGCGCCGCGGTCATCTCTCCAAGGATGCTGCAACCCCCGGACCCGAGCTTGATGACGGGAACCTTCGCGAGACGTTCCAGCGGCGCGCCCAGGACATCGGCCTCGTGCCTGGTCGCGAACAGCAGGTCGGCGCCGAGCTTCTCCAGCAAATGCACCATGCGCGGCGGTCCGTATTCCTCCAGCCCGGCCGCTGAGGAGAGGTCCACTGCGACGCGACCGCCGGCGCGGCGCACGAATCCGATGGCGGCCTGAGTTGCGCTCGCGAGCGGCTCCTCGAAGAGCGAGTAACCGGGTACGTGGATGAGCTGCACGCCTTCGAACCACTCCGCGCGCAGGTCCTCGGGTCGCATGCCGGTGGTGGCGCCGCGCTGCGTCGCCATCGTCCTGGCTCCGTTGGGACTG
>VBHB01000134.1 GCA_005880315.1 Chloroflexota bacterium
TTCTGCGGCGCCATTGCGAACGTGACCCCGTGGGCTGCCATCAGTGCCGGGACGCTGGTCAGGTCGAGTTCGGTTCCGTACTCGGCAGCGAGCGTCACCATCCGGGCCGGGTCAAGCTCACCGCGAGCAGCCAGATCGGTGACCTTGTCGAAGAACTTCTCGAAGCCGGCAGGCGAGATGATCTCGAGAATACGGGCGGGCACATCGCCTGCATTCCAAAACGTGTGCCACTGACCACGCGGCTTGAAGATGAAGTCGCCCACCTCGCCATAGACGATCTCGCCGCCGAGGTCGGCGCCTACTCGCCCCTCGAGGACGAAGCTGTACTCATCCTCGCGACTATGCCGGTGCATCGGTGCTGCCAACGCGCGCGGCTCCATGGGGTGCTCCACGAGCGAGAATCCCCCGCCCGACTCGGCGCCGTCAACCATGAACCGCACGCCGATGCCTCCTAATTGCCCAAGCTTGCCATCGCGAGGACCCACTATCCGAACCGCGGTCTTTGTCATCGCCAACTCCTTTTCGCTAAACAGGCTGTTCAGTGAGGTCGCAAGGGTATACGATGACTGAACGCCATGTCAAGTCAAATGCGGAAGTACGAGATGAGGGCCCGGGCGGAGAAGCAGGCTGCGACCCGTCGACGAATAGTGGAAGCCACGTCGGCACTCCACGAGGAGGTGGGGCCGGCACGGACGACCGTGGCAGAGATCGCACGCCGGGCCGGCGTCCAGCGCCTCACCGTCTACACGCACTTCCCGAGCGAAACCGAACTGTTCGATGCGTGTGGACAACACTGGATGGAAAGGAATTCGCCGCCAGATCCATCAGCCGCGCTGGCAATCGACAATCCGGACGAGAGTCTGCGCGCGGTCTTGGGTCCGCTCTATCGCTGGTACCGGGCGCATGCCCGAGCAATTGAGAATCTGCAGCGAGATCGCCTCGTCATGCCGTCGTTCGACGCGGTGGTGAGGATTCACATGGACCGGCAATTCGCCAATCTCACTGACGCGCTCGCCTCCAGGTTCGCCCTGCAAGGTCGCCGGGCGAAGGCTGTACGCGCGGCCGTCGCACTGGCTCTTGACTTCTGGACGTGGCGGCGCTTGGACGGCGAACGGATGTCAGGTGAAGCCGCCGCGGCCCTGATGGCGGGCGCGGTCAAAGCAGCTGCCGAGGACGCGTAGGGACGACGTCTACTTAGCCATTCGGGCACTTCTGGTCGAACCCAACGGCGTCAACGCAGCCATTCGGGCACTCTTGGTCGAGTCGGGGCCAACCGGTAGGGGGCGGACCCGGTAAGGGTCCCTATTGGGACGACTGAGACTCCGGCGGTGGAGACCACCAAATCTAACGGCATGGACCTAAGAGCGCGTCTGAGCGACCGCCCGCCGCAAGATGATCGCGAACGCTCGGTCGAAGTCGGGCCGTGCCTCGGCCGGGAGTGCAGCCCGCTGCCGGGTCCATGCAATCGCGTGCGCAAACCAGCCGACGCGGATCGCGATTTCGAAAGTCTCTTCCAGTCCACTCCCCCACGGCTCCAGATATGCGTCACGCAGCCTCGGGAACCATGGGTCATCAGGAGCGAGGTGATTGACTTCCTCGAGGAAACGGAACGTCACCACCAAGGAGAAGAAGGGATGCGCGATCGATGAGTCTCCCCAATCCACGACCCGCAACTTGCCGCCGCCTGAGTAGAGGTTTGCCATGTGGAGGTCGTCGTGCTGCACCGACTCATGGATCCCTGTTTCAGCCAGGGCGGCGCATAGCCCGGTGAAGCGCGGGGCATAGTCCCTTAGGCGGTTGACATCCTGGCGGGCGAGTGGGACTTCACTCGCGAGCAGACGCTCGTAACCCGCCGGCAGCGCTGCCATGCGCAGGTCCGGCACCCCATGGCCGAGATGTGTCTTGACGTAGGCCATCTCCCCTTTCTGCAGCTCGGCGTACGAGGGCAATGCCTCGAGCCAGGCTTCGGGTGGATTTCCCCGCTCTCCTACGGCGATGCCTGCGTCGCCAAGCAACAGCCAGCGGCGCGCTTCGTCGACGGCGAGCACCTCGGTGACGCGGTCCGGCCAACGAGCGAAGAGCTCGGCGGTGAGCCGCGGCTCGAATGCCTGAACTTGCGCGCATGCCTTGAACCACGTCACGCCACCCGCGACCGGCACCCGCTTCACTGTCGCCCAAGGCCGAATATGAGTCGCTTCGATGGAGCCGACCGGCTCGACGTACTTGCGGATCCAGTCTTCAGCCGCGATGACGTCCAACGCCGCTAACTATCGTCCCGGATCAGCCATTTGGGCACTCTTTGTCGATTCGGGCCACCCGGAAGAGGGGTCACTATTGGGGCGACTTCAGAACCGCCGCTTCGAGCCTGAATCGGAGGAGTTGAGCGATCCAAGATCGGCGGATCGCCGTCGAGCGTCGTGTGAATCTAACTCCATTGGCCGAACAGCAAGCTCGCCGCGTACGCGAGCATTGCCACTCCCACGATGAACATGACTGGCCGGCTCACCACGTTGAAAAACCATGCTGGTGCGTTCGGCCAGATTGGTGGTCCCGTACCTCGGCCCGACCGCCACTGGAATGCACCTGCTAGCCCGAAGCAGCCGCCGACGACGCCAACCAGTACCAGAACGATCCTTAGGCTACTCGGCACGAGCGCTGGTCCGATTCAGCCCGCAATCAGCCTGGCCCGACGCGACGAAGGCCAGCAACCTTGTCGTAGTCCGGATCGGAGCTGACGATGACTTTGCAGCCGGAGTCGATTGCGTGCGCAGCGTGAAACGAATCGCGGGGTGCAAGTCCAGGATTCGACATGAGTTCGATGGCCTGCCGCGTTACCGACCTGTCGGTAATCGCAAACTCGAAATTCAACTCGTCAACCGCCTTCCACAATCGATCGAGTCGGGCGCGCATCCTCCGCATGACTGCGGCAGTCGACGTCCGCAAGGTCGAGACCGGGCGCTTGTCGCCCCCGTCTCGAAGCCAGGCCAGGACCGACCGGTAGGCCAATTCATCCAGAACCAAAGCACTCACAACACCGCTCTCGCCAGCCAGTTCGGTTTCCAGACGACGACGCCATGCCGATACGACGGGGTCGTCGCGTTGTCGCAAATGCAGATACAGGAAATTCGTATCGAGGTAGCACCGCGTCATTCAGGTCGGGTTGCTCGCTCGAGCCCGGGATCGGTATCTACGTCCCAATCCCCGCCAAGTATTCGATCGATCTCCTCCCGTGAAGCAATCCCTGCAGCACCCGCGGTGGCCGCCCAGCGATCCTTTCGGCTGGCCGGACTGCGTCGCCAGAGCTGGCCCGGCTCGACTCCCAGCGCGTCAGCGAGTCGCCCGATCGTCTCCAGATCGACGCGCGTGGCCTGACCAGTCAGGATGTTCCGAGCGGTCTTGACATCGACTCCCGCCTTCTCGGCCAGACGCCGCGCATTCCAGCCTTTTCTCTCGGCCAACTCGTCCACACGCCACTTGACGGCCATGGGAACATCATACCTCGCGAGGGAGGATGTTGGGGTGGCTAGCGGGACTTGAACCCGCGACACCCAGATCCACAATCTGGTGCTCTGCCATGCTGAGCTATAGCCACCACGGTGCGGGCCAGGCGTCGACGGGGCCCGTTAGGGAATCCCGATTTTACCCGCCCGGGTATCGGAGAATGGAAAGGCGATGGGAACCCAGGCC
>VBHB01000135.1 GCA_005880315.1 Chloroflexota bacterium
GGGCAAGCTGGTCTACTCCGAAGGACTCCTGGTCGGCTACCGCGGCTACGACCGGAGCGGTACGGATCCGCTGTTCGGCTTCGGCCACGGTCTCGGCTATACCCAATGGGAGTACGAGTCGATCGAGGCTGCGGCAACCTCGATCGGTAGTGGCGATGACCTCGATCTGCTGGTGAAGCTTCGCAACCGCGGGGCACGGGCTGGCCGCGAGGTCGTGCAGGTCTACCTCGAGGGACCGGACGATGACCCGAGCCGCCCGGTTCGCATCCTCGCCGGCTTCGCAAACGTCGCCGCCGAGCCGGGGGCGCAGGTAACGGCGCGGCTTTCAGTTCCATCGCGCGCCTTCGCGCGCTACGACGAGGGCCTGGGTCGGTGGGATGCCGAGCCAGGCGCGTACACGATTCGCGCGGGGCGGTCGTCGCGCGACCTCAGAGTTTCGGTCGAGGTGGTGATGCGATGACCTAGAAAAGCGACACGTTTGGGGCTTGCGGTGGAACGTTTTTTGCGGAGGGAACGAAAGGATGAATCCAGGACGGCTGTTTCCGGCTGGAATCGCAGGGGCACTGCTCGCGGCGGCATTCGTCGCGACAGGCGGAATCACTGCCGCGGCCGATGCGTCGAGCCCGTCCAATTTTGGCCCGAACACGGTCGTGTTCGACCCGGGCATGCCGCAGAGCCAGATCCAGGCGACCGTTGATTCAATCGCCAGCCAGCAGGTCAACAACGAGTTCGGCACCCAGCGCTACGCGCTGCTGTTCAAACCGGGCACGTATGGATCCGCAGAGAAGCCTCTGAACTTTCAGGTCGGCTACTACACGACGGTCGCGGGCCTCGGCCAATCACCCAACGACGTGGTGATCAATGGCTCCGCCTTCGTTCGCAATCGTTGTTTGGGCCCCAACAACTGCATCGCTCTGGTCAACTTCTGGCGGTCCCTTTCCAACCTGACGATCAACGTCACCACACCAGATTTCGGTTGCTATTTCGGCGAGTTCTGGCCTGTCTCGCAGGCCGCGCCGATGCGCAGGGTGCACGTCCACGGATACATGAGCCTCATGGACTACTGCTCAGGGCCGTCCTTCGCCAGCGGAGGCTTCATAGCAGATTCTCAGTTCGACGGTGGGATCACGAATGGCTCGCAACAGCAGTGGTTGACGAGGAACAGCACTATGAAGGCCGGTTCCTGGAGCAATGCTGTCTGGAACCAGGTCTTCTCAGGTGTGGTTGGGGCGCCGACGCAGAGCTTTCCCAACCCGACTTACACCACGCTCGCGACCAGTCCGGTAACCCGCGAAGCCCCGTACATGTATCTCGATTCGACCGGCAGCTACAACGTGTTCGTGCCTTCGACGCAACACAACACGTCCGGCACGAGCTGGGCGTCAGGCCAGACACCTGGGCGCTCCGTTCCGATCGACCAGTTCTTCGTCGCCAGCCCATCGGACTCGGGCGCGACGATCAATGCGCGGCTGCACCGGGGCCAGAACCTGATCCTGACGCCAGGCGTCTACAACCTCGAGCAGCCGATCGAGGTTACGCGTCCGGATACTCTCGTGCTCGGCATGGGCATGGCAACGCTGATCCCACAGCACGGTGCACCTGCGATGGACGTCCACAGCAATAACGGGGTGCTCATATCGGGCGTGATCTTCGACGCCGGAGCCCAGGGCACGCAGGCGCTGCTGCAGGTCGGGAGCGGACACGAGGCCAATCCGCAGGCCAACGCGTCCGACCCTTCAGGCCTCTACGACGTTTTCTTCCGGGTCGGAGGCGCCCAGGCGGGCAAGGTCGAAACCGCGCTGGTTGTTAACAGCGACAACGTCATCCTCGACGACATCTGGGCCTGGCGGGCCGACCACGGCACCGGCGTTGGGTGGACCGTGAACACGGCTGACACGGGCGTGATCGTCAATGGCGACAACGTCACCGCCTATGGGCTGTTCGTCGAGCACTTCCAGAAGTTCAACGTGATCTGGAACGGCAACGGCGGCACCGACATCTTCTTCCAGAACGAGATGCCATATGACGTACCGAGCCAGGCCGCATGGAGTGAGGCCCCGGGCGTCGACGGCTACGCGGCGTTCAAAGTCGGATCGGCCGTCACGAGTTTCCACGGATATGGCATGGGAAGTTACTCGTTCTTCAACCAGGGGTTGGATATCTTCTCTGACCATGCATTCGAGGTCCCGGTCTCGCTACCGGCGGGCAGCCTGCATGACCTGCTGACCATCTTTCTGTCAAAGGCGGGGTTTGGCGGTATCCGACACGTGGTCAACGACAGCGGTGATTCGTCGACCATCGCCAACCCGGACACGCCGGTCACCGTGGTCAACTACCCGTAAGGCCCTAACAGCTATTGAACAGACCGCCCACGCGGGACCACATCTCGCGTGGGCGGAGCCTAACTCTCGGTCTTCGTATCGGCCGTCATTTCCCGCCGCCAGGGCGGGTCCGCGCCCTCGCGCGAGCACGTGATGGCCGCGGCCTGGCAGGCGAAGTGGAGAGCCGCCTTCAGCTCGCCCTCCTCGAGCGACAGGTCCGGCCGGATCGCCTGGTGGTCGTGCAGCCAGGCGAGAAATGCGGCCCCGAACGCGTCGCCGGCCCCGATGGTGTCGACGACCTCGACGCGCACCGCGTCGACGGCGACTCGAAGTCCGCGATGGACCGCATAGGCTCCCTCGGCCCCGAGCGTCACAACGACCAGACGCGCCCCCTGGCCGATCAGATGGTCCGCCGCGCGCTGGTAGCTGAGGTCGGGATGCAGCCACGCGAGGTCGGCGTCGCTGGCTTTGACGATGGTGCTCATCGAGATCGCCTCGCGCAATCGCGCGCGGTACTCGTCGTCTGGGATGAGTCCGACGCGGATGTTTGGGTCGAGCATGACCAACCGCCCAGGCCCTTCCCGCCGCATGAGATCGAGCAGGGTGGAAGCCATCGGTTCCAGCACCATCCCGAGCGTGCCGAAGACGAGGCCGTCGACCTCGGGTTCGAGCCGCTCCGGGAGCATGTCGAGGGTCAGGTTGGGCGCGGACGTCCCCTGGACGAGGAACTGATATTCGGCGAGACCCTGGCTGTCCACGTCGGCGACCGCGATCGTCGTCCCTTCGGAGCCGATGCTCGCAAGCCCCAGGCTCGCCCCGTCGGCGCCCAGAAGCTCAGCGAGCTCACGGCCGAACTTGTCGTTCGAGAGGCGGCCGAGGAAGGCGGTGGGGACTCCGAGCCGGGCCAGCGCACGTGCGGTGTTGAACGGCCCGCCACCGGGCGCGGCTCGCTGAGTGCCGTCCCCGTTGTGGATCATGTCGATCAACGCCTCGCCGCAGACGACGATCACGGTCGGATCTCGCCTGAGCCCCTGGTGATCATCCGGGTCAGCACGATGTGCCGCTCCGAGGCCGAACGATCACCGTCGAGCCGCCGAAACAGCACATCGGCCGCGGTGCGGCCTATGGCCGCCGGATCCTGAGCGATCACCGTGATTCCCGGT
>VBHB01000035.1 GCA_005880315.1 Chloroflexota bacterium
GAAACCTCGGTGGCACGGTCGGCAGCTCCATCCTCGGCGCGGTGCTCGCGAACCGGCTGCCGGACTACCTCAACGCCCGGGTCGGCGCCCTGCACCTTCCCCCGCAGGTTCTGTCGCACCTGCCGTCAGGTGGGGCCAATGCAATCCTCCAGCCGGGCGCGTTGTCCCAGCTGCCGCCGGCGGTGGCGACCGCGATCCGCCTCGCGCTGTCGGACACGCTTCACGACATCTACCTGTTCGCCGGGCTGATCCTGATCGCCGCCCTCATCTCGACGGTCTTCCTCAAGGAGGTGCCCCTGAGCAGCGCCCCCGCGCGGACCTTCGCCGACCCCGTGCCCGACGATGAAGGCGCCGAGGAACGCCAACGGGTCCCCGCCTAGGTCAAAAGCCCTGGCTCCAATTTGCCGCCAACCGCGTTAAAATCGCCCCCGCAACGCTAGAGGGGGTAGACCGGTCAACTTCGTCCGGGCCTCTGAGCGAGTTTCTATGGGAGGCCAGACGGTGAGTTTCTCGGACAGGACGTTGCAGTGCCGTGACTGTGGGCGTGATTTCATTTTCACGGCCGGGGAACAGGAGTTCTATCAGACGCGAGGGCTCCAGAACGAGCCTCGCCGGTGTCCCGAGTGCCGAGCGGCGCGCCGCTCGACGGAGGGCAATGGCAGGGCGCGGGTCATGCATGACGTGATCTGCTCCAACTGCGGCAAGCAGACGCAGGTGCCGTTCGTGCCGACGGGGGCGCGTCCGGTCTACTGCCTGGACTGCTTCCAGACCGTGGGTCGCCGCTAGGACTCTTTTTCGATAGTCAGGGATTGCGGCCGGGTTTCGACCCGGCCGCTTCCGTTTCTGGAGCACCGAGCACCACCGCCATCTCGGCGAAAGTTCCGTAGGCGGATTCGAATTGTGCCTTCGAGTGCCATGCCCGCCCGAACCACGGGTCGTTGATCAGGACGGCATCGGGCCGCACGCCGATGAGCGTCACGGCATGCTCGGTGAGCGTGTACCGGACCATAGCGCCGTCGTAGGCGACATACCTGGCGAGCGGTACCACGTGATATGTGTTGCTGATCCAAGCGACCACCGGGTGGCCCGCGAGGATGGCCCTGTAGATGTCGGGTGGCGCAATGCCTATGCCGTAGAGGCCTGATCCACTCGCTATTACGGACGCGCCCGCCTTTCGAGCCGCGCGCGCGACCGGCTCGTTGTAGACCCCGTAGCCGGTATAGGCGGCGAGGCGGCCGTCGGGATTGCCGACATAAGCAGCCATCGGATCGCCCCAGGCGATGAGCCGGCCACGTGAGTCGAAGCGCGCCGGTCGGAGGTCGTCGCCCATCTCGGCGATTAGGGTGAGCTCGTCGGTGGAGATGCCCTCATAGGCGAGCGCCATCCTCAAAGCGGCCGCCTCGCAGCTCAGGCGGTGGGCCTGATGGTAGAGGGGAACGTTGAGCACTCTCTGGGTGAGGTCCACCGCGGGCAAATGCGGGCTCGGCGACAGCGCGATATGGTCGAGGCCGCCGCGCGCGATCTCAACCGTGTACGGTCTCGCGGAACCGGCGATCACAACGGTCACCAGGACCAGCGCTACGAACCGAATGAGGGTGCCCAACCTGTACGTAAGAACGCGCCGGCAGCTTGCGACGCTACGCGTCAGGCCAGGGCGATCGGACGGACGGGCGAGCCGGTGGCGCCACGCATCTTGAGCGGGAGGCATACGAAGCCGAACTCGTGCACGCGCGCCTCGGCGAGCTCCTCGAGGTTGAGGTTCTCGATGATCGGGATCCCCGCCCGTACCAGCAGGAGCATGTGACCGGGAAGCGTCACGCCGAGCTCGGGGTCGGGCGGCCCGATGACGTCCCAGGCAATGTTGTCGGCGCCGACCGCCTTGACGCCGCGGTCGATCAGCCACCGCGAGCCACCCGCGCTCACGCCGGCCGCGTGAAGGTACTGCGGCGCATCGGTCCAGAGCGCGCCGTACCCGGTGCGCACCAGCACGACGTCACCCACTCTTACCTCCACTCCTTCGAGGCTCGCGGCCTGCTCCAGCTCCTGGCGTGTGATGGCGTGGTCGGGCGGCAAAAGCTGGCCGCGAGCCACGTCCAGCAGAACGCCTCGGCACACCAGCGGCGCCAGGGTGTCGATGCCATGAACCCTGAAGCCGACCGAGGTCTGCACCCCGGAGTCGACGTGCACGCCACCGTGAAGGATCATGTTCTCAGCCTGGTGTGCCAGGGCGTCGATGTGCGTGCCGGAGTGCTCGGGCATCACGACGAGGCCGGACGCGCTCGTTCGCGCCTCGGGCGCGCCGCGCGCATGGTGGCGATGGAGAAAGTAATTGAAACCCGGCGCGTGGGCCGGGTGCGAGGGCGCGCCGGCGAAGCGCGACTGCTCGAGATCGAAGACCCTGGCTCTGCCCAGAAGGTCGACTAGAGCCGGGCTCACTCCCTGTAGCGGTAGACGATGCGGCCGCGCGTCAGGTCGTAGGGCGACAGCTCGACTCGAATCCTGTCACCCGGTGTGATGCGTATGAAGTAGCGGCGCATTCGTCCAGCCGCGTAGGCGATCAGCTTGTGGCCGCCTTCGAGCTCGACCTCGAACATCGCGTTCGGCAGCGCCTGCGATACGACGGCGTCCATGACGACCGCCTGCTCTTTCTGTCCGCCGTCGTCCTTCTCCGGCTTACGTGCCTTTTCGGGGCGACGCGGACCCCTGCGCTGACTCTTGAACTTCCCCAAGACTCGTGAAGTCTACTTGCCGTGAACTACGGTCGCGAGTCGGGCCTCGATCACTGGAAGAAGGTCTCTCGGCACGCGACCCACCAGCGCCAGGCGGCGCAGCGTCTCCACCCAGCGGTCGCCCTTGGTGCGGACGCACTCGGCCAGCAGCTCACATCCGCGGTCGACGTCTCCGTTGATGGCCATCTCGAGGCCGGTCCAGAACCGGATCTCGACCATCTCGGGCGCGATTTTGATTGCGTCCTCCGCAATCGCCATCGCCTTGCCTTTGTCGCCACCAGTTTCCGTGATGCGGTCAGCGTCACCGAGGGCCATGTAAGCGCGTTTGACGCGGAGCAGGCGGCGGAGCTCAGGGAGCGGCTCGGGAGCGTCCTCGACGCGCAGGTCGATTGTCCGATCCTCCCAAAACCGTCCTGTGGGCGTGCCGGTCACGACCAGCAATGCCGCTGACTGCTTGCCGCGGATGTCGCCGCCTTCGGACTCAGCGGCTTCGAGGGCGGCCATCATGCGCTCCGCGAGTGGCTTGTCAGACGATGTGTAGGCGTGGGCCATGGCGGCCCACACAGTGTCCTTCTCCATGAGGTTGGCCTGGCAGCTGAACCCATCGCCGAGCAGGTGACCTGCGGCCGGAATGCACCTGGCACCGGTATGTGCGGCCACGCCGCCGCTCGCGTCGACAATGGCGCACTGCCGCACATCGGCAATCGGATCACCTGCCGTCAGCGCGGTGAGCGCCTGCTCCGCGCTGTAACCAGCCTGGAGCAGCTCGAGGCCGAGCGGTCCATAGGCGACGTTGACCTGCGACTGCGTCGCCACCGCGCCGATCCCGGCAAGCGCCCAGGGCACCACGGGGCTGACCTGAAAGTAGTGGGACTGCACTGCGACACCGAACTCGCCGGTCTCCTTGTCGCGGGCGACGATGGAGTAAGTCACGGCCCCCTATCGTAGAAGCAGAACGTGGCCTACTACCGCAAGCCCGGTTGGTTCACCGCGAACGTCTTCAACCCCGCCGTCGCGGCGATGACGCGAGCTGGCATCAGTGTCTGGGGCTCGCGCGTGCTGCGCGTCCGAGGGCGCAAGTCTGGCGAGTGGCGCAGCGCGCCGGTCAACCTGTTGACCTACAACGGCAAGCGGTACCTGGTCGCGCCTCGCGGCCTGACGCAGTGGGTGCGCAATCTTCGTGAGGCCGGCGAAGGCGAGCTGATGCTCGGCAAGCGGGTCGACCGATTTCGAGCGCACGAGGTGCCCGACGATCAGAAAATCCCCATCCTCCGGGCGTACCTGAAGCGGTGGAAGGCGGAGGTCGGAATTTTCTTCGGCGGCGTCAGCGCGGATTCCCCCGAGGATGACGTGCGGCGGATCGCGCCCGACCATCCGGTGTTCACGATCGAGAATCTCTAGTCGCTGTACTCCGGCTCGCGCGGCTTGAGCGCCTGCCATCGTTCGATCCAGCTGCCCTGGAGCTCAGGCTGCGCGGGCTCGGCCGCCAGCGCCCGCACCGCCTTCTCGACTCGCGCGGTGAACTCCCGCGAACCCTCCTTGGGCTGGGGCGCCATCGGCTTTCCGATCCGCACACGTACCGGGCCGGGGAGCGGCAGCTTCTGCCCCTTCGGCATAATCTGGTGAGCACCGCGGATGTGCATGGGCACGACAGGAGTTCCGGTCTCGTTTGCGAGGTGGCCGACACCGGGCTTGAACTCCTGGATGCGGCCGTCGTCCGACCGGCTGCCCTCTGGAAACAGGACCAGGTTCCAGCCCGACTTCAAGAGCCTGCTCGACGCGTTGAGCTGGGCCTGGGCACCGCCGGTGCGCGAAAACGGAAACGTGTTGAGAAACAGGCTGACCAGGTTCCCCAGCAGGGGCCGCTTGAACCAATAGTCGGCCGCGGCGGCAACGACAGTCCGATCCCGAGCGCGGTCGGACAGCGCGTGAAGGATCAGCGATGTGTCGGCATGGCTGGAGTGGTTGGCCGCAAAGATCACGGGCCGTTCGAGCTCGGTCACCCACTCGCGCCCTTCGACCTTCGGATGCGCCATCGCCTCGGTGAACGGGAGCAGCAGGCCGTGCTGGATCAGCCAGCGCAATGTGCGCACGGGTTCCTGGCGAGCCCAGCCCAGGTCGCTGGGTTCTGCGGGCACCGCTGCGCCCTGTTCCGGCCACGTGCGCGGCCGGGGCATGTCCCAGCGCCATCCGCGCCGGACGCGGCGGACGTCATCGACGATCCCTCCCAACGCGCTCGCGAGCTGAGGTAGGCCGCGATCGCCGGAATACCACGGCATCTCAGTGGATCCTGCCGTTCATGCGATCGACCGCCGTTGTGGCTTCGGATGCGGATAGGTTGTCCGCGTACACCACCGCCTCGAAACTCTTGTTCTGCCAGAAGGCCACATACGTGAGGACGCCTCGATTCGAGATTGCGGCCACCTCTGCGTTCTCACCAAATCCCGTGGTGGCGCCCCTTGTCACGGTGCCGCCCGCAGCCGCGAATCGATCGGCGAAATCGGGCGCCACCGGAAATGTGTGCGACCCGGACGCGAAGCTCGCCGCCGCGCTGGACGCGCTCTTGAATTTGACGGCGACTGCGTAGACGAGCCGCCCTTTCGGAGCGGCGGAGCCGAGAAGGAGCGGACAGTCGAGCTCGCGATCGGCGTAAAGCGATAGCCATCCTTCGGTGGCCCCCGCGGCCTTCAAGTCCGACCAGGTCGCAAATCCGGTTGGAAGCATCTCAGGCTCGCCGCCCAGCATGAGGGCCGCCCATGCGTCACTCTGCGGGCACTTCTGGAGGTCAGGGATGTCGCCGGCCTGAAGAACGACGGTCTTCGCCGTGGCCGCCACCGAGTGCGCTGCCACGGCCGAGCCGCCGCACGAGCCACAGAGCAGCGCGAGACCCACGAGGAAGGCCCTCATGCCTCACTCGACGTCGCACAGCATGATCGGTGGCATCCGGAGGTGCGTCACGCTCGGGTGGCGACCGACCGTCTGCTCAGCCATCTCGAACGCATCCTCGAGCGTCGTCGCGCACTTGAAACCGAGGCGGTGGACAACATCGCGCTCGCCGCCGACGACGATGATGTCGCCCGCGTGCTCCATCGCATGAGCGGCCCAATAGAACGCATAAAACGGGTGGGCGCCGTGGTAGGCATTTGACTTGCGGTACAGCTGCCGGAACCATGGGTCTTCGGCAAAGCGCAGCTCGTACTTTTTCTCGATCTCGAATGGATCGGTGGTATCAGCCAGCACCTCGTCGTAGAAGTCGATGTAGCTCGGGTGCTGGACCGCGTCGAACTCGTACCGGCATGGGTGCGCGAGGATGAGCACCCCACCCTTCCTGAGCACCGGCTTGTTGCGGTAGAAGTTGAACAGGTATCCGGCTCCCATGCAGACGACCAGCACCGGGTTCATCGGCGCGTTGACGTTGTAAGGCCCCAGGTAAGGCACGCCGATGGTGACGATGTCGGTCTGTCCCTCCACCCGCACGCTGAGCTGGTTGCGCACGTTCTCCAGGGTCTTCTCGTGCACCGCGTCGACCTGACCCGCATTGACTCCCGTCAGGCCGTAAGGCGCGCGCATGGCGTGGAAGAAGTTGCGTTTGACGGCCGGCGGCGCAAGGTCCGTGAGCTGCTTGGTGGCCAGGAACATCGCCTGGTCCTGTGCCGTCCAGTCGGTCTCTCGCCTCTGCATGAAGTTGGCGATGGCTGGAAAGGCATGGTTGTTGACAGTGGTCTCGATGTGGAACACGCGCACCGTGTCCTCTATCAATTGACCCTGCCGGATACACGAGTGATGGAGCGCCGAATCGGGCGGGTTCATATACGAGCGCGAACCGAGAAGAGTCTTCACGTTGTGATGCGCGCGAATCCCTCGATAGGTCGCTAGCCCCGTCGCCATCGACTTGTGGCCGCCATCCATCGGCACGAGCGTCAGGTTCACGTAAACGACGAGGTCTGACTCCGCGGCGCGCTTGTGGAGCGTGACCTCCTCACCCTGTGCCGTCTTGCCGATGTAGACGTTGGCCTCCGGGTCCTCTCCATCGTGCTGGTAGAGGCGGTCGGGCCAGAACGTCGTGAAGATGCGGTCGCCGACGATGTGCCGGACCTCGTCGGCCGTCATGCGCCGGTGGAGGCCGAGCGCGGCGATGAGGTGGATGTCTTCCACACCGGCTTCGGCGGCCATGTCGATGACCTCCTCCATCACCAGCTGGCGCACGTCCGGGGCCGCCATCGGCGGGAGCGGCAGCGACAGGTCGTCGAATGCGATCGTGAGCTTCATGCCTCGTCGCAGCAGCGACTTCAGAGGATCGTCTTCGAGTGGCTTGCCGAGAGCGCGCTTGATGGCGCGCTCGGCGTGGGCGATCGGCTCGAGAGGGTCGGGCGGATAGACGATGCGTGCGCCCAGGGGCAACCTCTCCAGCCGCACCCCTTCGCCGAACTGGAACAGCACCGGCGGGGTGTTGCGATCGACCTCGATGACGGCGCCGGGACGTGGCATTTAGACCCTCAATCCTCGCAGGTCAAACGCGACCTTCACCGCGCCCAGGCGTCCGGCGCTCATCGCGTACGCGATGGCGTCGCGGTACTCGCCCAGACCGAACATCGGGCCCGTCAGGTTTTCGAGATGAAGGTCGGGCGCTGCTTCCAGCGCTAGCGCGAACGTGCGCTTGCCCTTGCGCTTCGGCTCGGAGCCATAGGCATATGCGCCCATGATGGTCAGCTCCCGCTGCCAGATCGCGGCCCAGTCGACCTTCTCCTCGCCGGGCATCCCTACCGCGACCACAGTCCCGCCTTCGCGCGTGAAACGGACCGCGTCATTGAGGCTGTCCGCGCGTCCAACGCATTCGTACGTGATGTCGGCGCCGCCCAGCAGCAATGAGCGGCCGGCGCCATCGAGCCGGCGCGCCCCGGTTGCGAACCGGATGCGCTGAAAGACGTCGGCCGGATTTATCACCTGGTCGGCGCCGAGCTTCGCCGCGAGGTCGCGCTGGGTCGGATGCTTGGCCACGGCGATCAGGCGCTTGGGCTTGGTGAACATTCGGATCGCGGCCACCGTCAGCAGGCCAATCGTGCCGGCGCCGAGCACGACGACGATGTCATCCTTGGTCGCGCCGCCGCGAAGCGCCGCGTGCACGCAGCACGCAAACGGCTCTATGAGCACAGCGGCTTCGTCCGAAAGCGATGGCGGCACCGGGTGTATCTGGCTCGGATGAGCGACGAGGACCTCTCCCCATCCTCCACCCGTATCCGCGCAGTAGCCCGTCTGCAGCCCGACCTCGATGGGCCCTTCAGTGATGTTGTAGCAAAGCCCCGGGCGGCCTTCGGCACAGCGAGGGCAAGGCGGCTCGATGCCGCGCACCGCGCAGCCGAGGGCCGGCTCGATGACGACGCGCGATCCGTCATCCAGGGTGCCCACGACCTCGTGGCCGGGCACGAAGGGATAGCTGGTCAGGGGATCGAGATAGAGCGACGCGTGACCACCGATCGCGGCGAGATCGGAGCCGCAGATGCCCGATAGCGTGGGCATCACCCGGACCCAGTCGCGCGCCGGGAGCTCGGGCTCGGCCACATCGCCGAGGTGCAGCATTGACAGGGCGCTGGTGGCCACGTCGGGCCTGCCGCCGGCCGCCCGAACGATGGCATACGACGGAATCGATCTGACGTATGTCAGAGCCAGCACGGCACTCCCCTCTGGCGCTACGCGCCACCTCCCCACGAGTGGGGAGGCGACTTTTTGATTACTCGACTCATGGATCCGACCTCATCGCCGAACTGCTTCCCTGTACTCCGGCGAGCGCGGGTCCGGCATCGGCAGCCGCCAGTTGCCCGGCGCCATCCGCCACCGCTCGACACGCCACCCGCGCTGGCCAGCGACCTGCGACAAGCGCGCATCCGGATTGACCGCCACCGGCGTGCCGACCAGCTCCAGCATCGGGAGGTCGGAGAGCGAATCGGCGTAGGCGAAGCTGTCCGCCAAAACGACTCCATTGCGCGAGGCGTACTCCTCGAGCAGGACCCCGCGCGCCTCGCCGGCGGGCGGAGGCGATTCAAGATCGCCCGTCAAGCGCCCATCCCGCACCAAGAGCCGCGCACAGTCGACCTCCACGTCGAGTAGCTCGGCCAGCGGCTCGACGACCACATCTAGCGCGCCTGTCAGCAGCAGCACGCGATGACCCGCACGCTTGTGCTCTCGAATCCGCCTCATGCCCTCCGGATAGATTCGCCGCAATGTCACCGAGTTGAGCGCCTCCCGCCCGAGTCGCTTCATGACCTCGTAGTCGAGCCCGTCGTACTCACGGTAAAAGCTGCGCTGAAATTCGGCACGCGACCGCCGCTCGAGATACAGCCAGCGTGGCGCCTCGCGCGCCATCTGGGCCATGAACGCCGGCCACTCGTCGACTGGCTGCGCGCGGAGGCGCATCCAGAGGAAGTACTCGACCACGTTGGTTTCGACCAGGGTTCCGTCGACGTCGAACACAGCCAGCACATCACCCCGGCCGGCGCGCCGCTCCAGGGCCGAGCGAACCGAGCTCGTCTCCGGCTTGGGCGCGGTGCTTCCGCTCGGCTGGCGACCTTTTCGCGCAACCGTCTCAGCGCGCGACATGCGGACCACGGTCGGAAAGTGGACGTCCTGGAAGTAATGCTTCCAGTCGTACAGCGAGGCATCGAACGGGAACTCCTTGCGCTCGGCCGGCGGTACCCGCTCCCACACGGACATGAGGTTCCGCGTGTCGAAGATGCAGTCAACCTCCGTGTACACGCCGTAAAGCTGAATCAGGTTGAGGCCCCGCTCGAGCCGCTCACGTTCACGGTTGAGGTCGTCGGAAAGGTCTGCGACGCTCGCACCCAGCGGCAGCCGCTCCACCGCCCACTGCGCGGCACTGACGAACTTCAAAGCAGTCTCCCCTTTCGCCGCCAGCTCGCCCCGCGTCGGATAAGTCCATGTCGGTGTGCCGATAGCCTGCCCGTATCGATCGCGCAGCGGATGCTCCGTGAAGAAGCGTGTCGCCTCTTCGGTCATCACCCGAAAGCGGAGCGGGTTGCGGCTGCCTGACGCTGCGTGATAAACCCGCGGCTTCGCGTCCGGTGGCGGGCTTGCCGCAACCGCCAGAACGGTGTTGACCACGAAGTCGGCCGGGATGATATCGAGCAATGAATCCGGCAAGCCCGAGAAGTCCCGCAGGATGCCGCGGCCGAAGGCGAGAATCAGCGGCTCCGCCATTCGAAAGCCCTCGAGCCAACCGGCGAATGGCTCCTCCAAGGCGCTCTCGATGATCGACGGCCGCACGATCGACAGCGGCACATCTCCGTGCAGCTCGACGACTGCGTGCTCTGCCATCGCCTTCGTGAACGAGTAGATGTCCGCAAAGCCCATCGAGTTCGCGTGCACGCGACCGCGTTCGATCAGACGGTCCTTGACCCAACGGTCACGCAGGCGCTCGGTCGCGCGTGCCACCGCGGGCGTGCCGGCCGGGCCCATGCGCGACTGCGCCTCGCGCCGCAGCTTCTTCAGGATCTCCGGCCGCCGCGACTCTTCCTCGACCGGACCGCGCAGGCTCGTCAACACAGCCGCTTCGTGCCGCCAGTTGAGACCTGGATCGAGCGGCGGCTCTTCGCGCACCAGCCCGCGCAGCATCCCACCCACGTATGCGGTTGATATGTGCACGAGGTGAGGGCGGGCGCCCGACTTCTGGAGGGCCTCGACCAGGCGCGCCGCGCCCAGCAGGTTGGTCTGTGCGGAAAGATCCGCGGGATTGTCGAACTCGACGGCGGCCGCGGAGTGGATGACGATGTCGCACGAACGAAGCTGCTCGCGGCCAGCGTCGCTCAGTGCCAGGCCGTCGCGGCCCAGATCTATCTCGAGCACCGCCAGCTTCTCCTTCGCCAGCTTCGCGAAGGCGGCCTCACCCATCTGGTCTTTGAGGCGCTTGAATGCCGGGCTCGACAGCACTTCGCGCTCGAGCCTTTCCGCTGCGGGGCGGCGCGCGCTCGAGCGGATCGCCAGGTTGATGCGGCCGATGTCGGGGATGGAGCGCAGACATTTCTCGACGATCGACTTGCCCAGAAATCCAGTGCTGCCGGTGACCAGTACGGTCTTGCCCTTGAAGGCCTCGGCTATCAAGACCGATTGATTCTAGAGTCGGCGGTGGTGCGCCCTGCTATACACCCTGTCCATGGTCGACCGCCGGCGTATGGACCGGGGCTGAGCCCGCGGCATCGCTCCACCCGAGGTCGGTGGTGACCGACACCCAGAACCAGTACGACTGGTCGGAGCGGCCGCGGAAGACCTCCGTGCGCGACCCCACGTTGGAGAACCATGGTTTCATCGAACCGTCTTGAAGGACGACGTAGACCTGGAACGTGTTGCCTCCGCCGGGGCTGGACCACGTGACGTCGATCGCCTTTGGATCGGCCGAGTCGGGAACAGCCGAGACGCTGACCGCGGGCACCGGGATGTCAGCGAATCGTGGCGAGCCGGTGATCCAGAGGTTGCCGAGGTCCCGCGGCCATGGATCCGCGTACGAGCCCGACCATCCATAGGGGTCGACGGGGCCATTGCCGTTGACGTAATAGACGCCGAAGTGAAGGTGCGGGCCGGTGGCGGTGCCGGTGCTGCCGGAAAGGCCGATCACCTGGCCGCGGCGAACCGACTGGCCCTTGACGACGTCGATGCGCGAAAGATGGCCGTAGAAGGTCAGCAGGCCGTTGCTGTGTTTGATCTCGATGGTCTTCCCGCTCAAGCAGGTGTGGCAGTTGGGGTCCAGCCAGTTCGCGAGCATGACGATGCCTGGCGCCGCCGCAGCCACGGGCTCGTAGAAGAGGCCGTAGTCATACCCGTCATGCCCGTCGTAGTACAGATAGTCGTGTCC
>VBHB01000082.1 GCA_005880315.1 Chloroflexota bacterium
GCGGCCGAGGCGCAGATCCAGATCAAAGAGGCGGTGACAGGAGTGTCGCGCGAGTTCGCCGAGCTCACCGCCGCCCTGACGGAAGCGGAGGAGAAGACAGAGGGCATGGAGGCTCGCGTGAGCGCCATCGACCGGCTCGTGCGAGATGGCCTGCTCGGCGTCAATGATCAACCTGCCGAGGTCGACGACGAGGTCGATGGGCAGCTTGAAGCGCTCGAGCGAGATCTAGGTCGCTGAACCCCCTTGTCCCTCAGGGGAATGGGCTCGGAGCACAGGTCTCCCTCTCCTGTTAACCGCAAGGTTCAGGGTTCGAATCCCTGGTCCGGAGCCAAACCTGATGTGCAAGTTCGGCTGATAGGCGACAAAGCGCCTTCGGCTGATGCTTGTCACTACTTCGGCTGATGCTTTACACCTACTTCGGCTGATCTTTGACACTCCCACGCATGAGGGAGATGAGCGTGACTGAGACTCAAAACCGATAGCTTCTGACACCCGCGATCATCAGCACCTGTACGTGGATCGCTGCCGTGGCATGGCATTCGGGTTTGGTTCCTTCAAACGTCTCCGCGTGCTTAGCATGTACCGACTTGGACGAGCTGCAAGAACTGATCAGCGAGCTGGTGGCGATCGAGTCGGTCAACCCGGACCTAGTGCCACTAGGTTCGGGCGAGGCGGCGATCGCCGCGTACGTCGACTCATGGCTTCGTTCCGCCGGGCTCGAAGTGACGGTGGTGGAGTCTGTGCAGGGGCGGCCGAGCGTTGTTGGCGTGGTGCGGGGCAGCGGCGGCGGGCACAGCCTGATGCTGAATGCGCACATGGACACCGTCGGTGCGGGCGGTATGTCGGCGCCCTTCGAGCCATCGGTCCGGGAAGGGCGGCTCTACGGTCGTGGCGCCTACGACATGAAAGCGAGTCTGGCGGCGATCATGATTGCCGCCCGCTCAGCCCGCTCGTTGCACTTAAAAGGAGACGTGATCGTCACTGCGGTCGCGGACGAGGAGGTCGCATCTTTCGGGACTTCCGCGGTGCTGTCGCAATTCCGCGCCGACTACGCCATCGTCACGGAGCCCACCGAGTTGCGCCTATGCCTGGCGCACAAGGGGTTCGTGTGGCTGGAGGTGGAGACGACTGGGGTCGCTGCGCATGGGTCGAGGTCGGACCTAGGCGTGGACGCGATCGCGCATATGGGCGCGATTCTCAGTGGAGTGTTGAACCTAAACCGGCGCCTGCACGAAGGCCAGCGCCACCGGCTTCTGGGCACGGGCTCGGTCCACGCGTCTTTGATTGAAGGTGGCCAGGAGATGTCGACGTATCCAGCACGTTGCCTGGCGAAGCTGGAACGCCGCACGGTGCCGGGCGAGGGCGGCGCGAGCTCCCTTCGCGAGATACAGGAACTGATCGGCTCCGAACGCGCCACCGCCCGAGTGACGCTGGAACGATCGCCGTCAGAGCTCGCACCGGACCATCCGCTCAGCATTGCCGTTGCCAAGGCAGCCAATCATCCGGTGATCGTTGGGGTCAGCTATTGGATGGACATGGCGCTGCTGAACAGCGCCGGCATCCCATGTGTGGCTTTCGGCCCAGGGGGTGAAGGAGAGCATGCGGACATCGAGTGGGTCGACCTGGCGTCAGTAGAGAAGTGCGTGGAGGTGTACTCACACGCGGCGAAGCTGCTGTGCAACTGAGCGGCTCGCAGACGTCAGACGAGCTGACCGTCCGGCCAGTTCGTGGTCATAGGCGATTTGCCGACGATGACTAGGTCCGCCACCGCCTCGTCAATGTCCTCTGATCGTGTGAGCCGTTCAGCCTACCGTCGGACGACTTGGAATTCGATGAGCTCGGTGTTGTGCCAGTTCTCGCAGTAGAGAACCGGCTCGCCAGACGCCGCGTAGTGGACCTGCTTCAGGAGCAGGACTGGCTGTCCGGGCCGGAGGCGGAGGCGCTTGGCGATCGACTTGTCGGCGAGCACTGGGATCACCCGGCATTCGGCCACGGTGGGAGTGATCCCGGCGGCACTCAACGCTTCGTAGAGTGACCAATCCTGGGCGCTCGGCGGCGGCGGCTTGAAGTTGGTGTCGGTAAGGACGCTGTAAGGGACGAACTCCTCGCAGTGGATGACCGGCACGCCGTCGGCGAGCCGGGTCCGGGTGATGTGGAAGAAGGCGCTCTCGGGGTCCTGGCCAAAGATGTCGATCGCGCCCGCAGGCGCCTTCGAAGTCTGGGTCTCCAACCCTTCAGTGCCCGGAGTGTAACCCTGGCGCCGGATCAGTTCGGTGGTGCTGGTCAGGTCTGTCAGTCCGCCGCGTAGGACGCGCGAGGGGACCGAGGAGACGAAGGTGCCGATGCCGCGGCGGCGCACCAGCAGGCCCTCCTGGATCAGGATGCTGACCGCGTGCCTAAGCGTCGCGCGGCTGACCTTCAACTGTTCGGCCAGCTCCGGCTCGGCCGGCAGCCTCTGGTTGGCGCCTAGCCTGCCGCCCAGCACCGCGTCCCTGAGGAGGGACGCGATCAGTTCCGGAAGCGGCGGCCCCGCGGTCCTGAATCCGACGCCAAGCTGTAGGACGTTCGACACTGGACTGGATGATCTAGAGCCCGCAATGCCCATGTCAAGTCGTCTGAAGCGGAACGACGTTCATGTTGCCAAGCCGCCCCAGCAGTGGATCGGGTGCACCTGCGAACCCGGTAGGCGCCCGCGTGGCGATCACGGTCGACCTGCTGGTTGACCAGACCCATCGTCCGTCCAGTTCGCGCACCATCACCTCGGCCTCACCAGCAGGTCCATCCGCCATCTACCACCAAACTATGGCCAGTCACGAAAGAGGACTCTGAGCCAGCAAGATAGAGGGCGGCGAACGCGACGTCGTCGGGCTCGCCCAACCTCGGCAGCAGCGTCCGCGTCTCGTACTCTCGAAGGATCTCGGGATCGGCTCGAAAAGGCTTCGACATTGCGGTCTTGATCGTCCCCGGCGCGACCGCATTGCACCGGATGCCGCGACCGCCATAGTCAACCGCCACCTGGCGGGTCAGGTTTTCGACGCCGCCCTTGCTCGCCGCGTACGTCGCAGCGGTGCCGGTTCCTACCCGGCCGTGAATAGAGGAGATGTTGACGATGCTTGCCGCCCCTGACCGCAAGAGGAGTGGGATTGCTGCTCTGATCGTCAGGTAGTAGCCCGTCACGTTGACCGCCAACACCCGGTTCCACTCCGCGAGCGAGACATCTACCACCGAGTTGCGTACGAAGATCCCGGCGCAGTTGACAAGAATGTCGAGCCTCCCGTAGACGCGTTCGACGGCGGCGAACAGGCCCTCGACCTCGTTTTCACTGGCAACATCACAGCGATGGAAGCTGACCCGGCGACCGTGTACCCGTACAAGGTCTTCGGTGTCCGGCACCTCGTCGGGCAGCCTCGACTCTGGCTGCAGATCGCAGATCGCAAGGTCGGCGCCCTCCTTGGCGAAAAGGACCGCAATGGCTCGCCCGATTCCCGAGCTGCTGCCAGTGACCAACGCAACCCGGCCGTCTAGCCTCACCCTGTCAGCGAGCGGTAAAGCCACCGTCGGCGGCTAGCACGGCACCGGTGACGAACGAAGCGTCATCGCCTGCCAGGAACTGTATGCAGAGCGCGATTTCCTTGGGTTCTGCCATCCGGCCGAGTGGGTGCTGTTGCCTGACGAAGTCGTCCAGGAACGCGGCAGGGTCAGCCTGCGAGGCCACGAAGCTGTCTGCCATGGGGGTGCGGGTATGGCCGGGACAAACTGCGTTGACGCGTACCTTGAAGGGCGCGAAGTCGAGCGCCATGGCTTTGGTCAGATGGGCGAGCCCACCTTTGGAGGCACAGTAGGCAGCAGCGTTCGGAAACCCGACCAGGCCGGCGTTGGAGGCGACGTTGACGATCGCACCTCCACCCCGTCTGACCATGTGTGGCACGGCCGCCCGCGCGCAGAGCCATGGACCTTTGAGATTGACCGCGAGGACGCGGTCCCACTCCTCCTCGGAGGTGTCGAGCGCCGACTTGGCGAGCACCACGCCGGCATTGTTGATGAGGAGGTCCAGGCCGCCGTATCGATCCATCGCCGCGTTCATCAGTGCCTCCGCATCCGCCGCCCGACAAACGTCTGCGAGGACGAACTCTCCACCGACAGCATCGGCGGTGGCGCGCCCGGCCTCTGCCTGGAGGTCGCCAATGATGACCTTGGCCCCCGCCTCGGCGAGCGCGATAGCGGTCGCGGCGCCGATCCCGCTCGCGCCGCCGGTCACCACGGCAACCTTCGCCGCGAGGCTCAAGCCAGCGTCCCCCGGGCGGCTCGCGCTGCCGCCACCAATCCGCGTGCGGCGGTGGGATCGACCGGATTCAATAGCACGCCTTCGACCTTGGCGGCGGTGGCTACGATCACGCCGTCGGCATGTGCGAGGATCCGGCCAAGGTTGCTGGGCTGGGCGCCGCCTCCGGCCACCACCGGGGTATTGGGAAGCACCCGTTTGACTCGGGCGATCCAGGCAATCGTTTCGTCCTCGTCGGCGCCCGTGATCACGAGACCGTCGGCTTTGCCGAAAGAGATCGCCTCGCGAGCGGCCTGCTCGAGCGGCATCGGTGCCAGTGGGACGCCAGTCCGGTCGTGAACATCGGCCCAGATCGCTATCTGCTCGGCCCCGATGTAACGGCGATACCGGAGGACCTCCCTGGCGCAGCCCTGGACCAGCCCTTCCGCGCCAACCATTGCACCGACCCAGACCTTGACCCTGATGAAATCCGCTCCCACTGCCTGCGCTATGGCGAGCGCGGCAGTCCCGTCGTTCTTGAGAACGCACACCCCGAGCGGAAGGTCAATCGCCGATCTGAGCGCGCGTCCAAGCGCAGTCATCCAAGCGACCGTCTCCGGTCCGACCCGCTCGGCGACCGGGAGGTCGCCAACGTTCTGGATCATGAGTGCATCAAAGCCGGCCTGCGCATACGCGGTCGCATCGGAAAGGACCCGGCGCTCCAATTCCTCCAGCGTCGCCCCCGCATAGCCGTATGAGCCAGGAAGTGGCGGCGTGGTCCCGGAGCAAGCAGTGCTCGGCGCCGAAGCCGGATGCGACGAACGAGGCGGAAACCGTGCCGTAAAGGACCGCGGTGCGCAGGTCCCCGCTTTCACACCAGCCAGCGAGGAAGCCGCCGCAGAACGCGTCGCCGCATCCGGTGGTGTCGACTGGATTCGAGACTCCTGAGTCAGCGCGCCAAAGCCAGTCGTCGGCGGCGCGATAAACGAGCGAGCCCTCGGACCCCAGCTTGAGGCAGACGATCGCGGCGCCGAGTCCGGCCAAGCCTCGAGCCGCCGCCTCGGCGCCCGGCCATTCGCCCAATAGCTCCTGCGCCTCCTCACGGCTGGGTAGAAACGCGTCCACATGAGGGAGCAGCTCCCGCCAGACCGCGGCCTGGCCGGCCACTGAGTCGACGTGCGGGTCCAGAGTCACGGTGGCGCCGCGTTTTCTGGCCCAGTCCACCAGCTCGGCCTGGATATCCAGCGGCATGGGAGCAACGTGGCAGGCGCGCGGGTGGGCCAGGTTGTCGGGCACGTCCGCCGACCTCGGCGAGAGATCGGCGTAGGTCCCCGCCGATGCCAGACGGACGTATCTTCGGCCGCCCTCGACGTCGTACAGCTGCCACTGCCGGATGGCGTTGTGGGAGCTGGGTACCAAGCCATCCAGCCGTAACCCGGCTGCTGCCATCCGATCGAGAAGGTGCTGCGGGTAACCCTGCCCCAGCCTCGCGACCATGACAAGGTCGTCGATCCACAGGTGCGCACCTATGCCGGCGTAGACGACATTGCCGCCCAGCGACCCCATCGCGGTCCGGCCGTCAGGCATCACCGTATCGTCGATCGTGAGGTGGCCAAAGATGAGCAAGTCCGCCAGCGCGACCTCCTCAGCTGCGCCTGTTCTCGGCCGGTATGTGGCTGCCGAAGATCTGGCGGAAATTGACCTCCATCCGGTTCGCGTCGTCGAAGCCGAGCATGGTGGCGCCCTTGTTGACCGCGAAGTGGTAGGCGAAAAGCTCGAGCGGTGCGCAGTAGGCGATGGGCGAGACGGCCTCATCACTTGAGCCCGCGACCGGCAGCACGTGGTCGGCCAGAGTCGAGGTCTCCGAGTCGTCGGAGGCGCATATCGCTATCGCCGTCCCGCCCACATCGCGAACGGCCCTCAGCTGCTCCCTCGCTCGGTCGGTGGCGGCCCCGGGCGGAGCGATGACAACTGTATAAGTGCCAGGCCTGGTGCAGAAGTACTGCTCGTGGGCCCACTCCTCGAGCTCCTGGCCGACGGCGGGCACCGCTGCCGCCTCGATGAATTTCGCCATCCCAAACAGCGCGGTTCCGTAATTGGGTCCCCCGCCGATGATGTGTACGGGTGCTCCGGCCGGAACGCTCTCGCCAAGTTGTGTGGCGACGGGCCGGGAACTCTCCAAAGTGGCGTCGACGGCGTCAGCCTCGGCGGCGATCGCCGCCACCTGGCGGTCCGCGGCCTGATGTGTCAGCGTATTTGCGAGCTCCGCCGCGCGTACCGCGACGGCATACAGCCCGGTGAGCGAGGCCATGTAGGACAGGGTGCCCGGGCCAAACCCCACATCCTCGTAACCGAAGTCGAGCGTCACCTCCGAGTTCTGGGCGAGCAGGCTTTTGCGGTCGTACGTCAGCGCGATAGGAACAATCCCGCGCCGGCGGGCGAACATCGCCGCCTCGACGGTACGGGTCACCCGCCCCGAGTTGGAGACGCACACGGCCCACGAGCCCGCGGGCGCGTGGTCGACGGCATAGCGCGAGAACTCGAGCGATTCCAACGCCTCGGTCGGGATCCCGGTCCAGCGCTCGAACGCAAGTCTGGTGGCCAACCCGCAGTAGTGCGAGTCGCCGCACCCGATCAGATAGATGCGAGAGGGCGGCTCTTGTGGCAGCTCGAGCCGTGCCTTCTCGAACTGGGCGGCCGGGCCGCTGCGGAGCCATCCGACCTGGGCGGCGATGCCTTTCAGCATGTTCTCCCATTTCAATTCGACGTTGCGGTCAACTCGCAATATCCACTCTCTCCTAATTCTTAGAGGTAGGCACGGGTGATCAACCCGATGCCCAGAATCCTGAGCCCGATCGCCAGCAGACAGGCGGCGGCGAGAGCGATCAGGATGATGCGGTCGGTCGTTGTCATACCGATCTGGACGATCGAAGTCCTGCCATCGCGGGCCGCAAAGCCACGGGCTTCCAGGGCCAAGGCCAGCGACTGTGCGACATCGATGGAGCGCACGAATAGAGGACCGATGATTGCGATCGACTTCACGGCGCGATTGAAGGGGTTCTCGCGCTTGAGGTCGAGGGCGCGCGCCTGTTGAGCCTCAGTGATGGTGATCCTTTCGGCATTGAGCAGAGGTACGAAACGAATCGCCGCAGTCATCGCTACACCGGCCTTGTAGGGCAAGCCCAGGCGGAGTAGACCAACCGTCAATTTTTGAGGCGACGTGGTCATCATCCAGACCCCGGCGGCGAGCACCATGAGGGCGACCCGCAGGCCCATTGCGAGCCCGAAGAGAACGCCGTTGACGCTGATCGTGCTACCGAACAGGATGAAGAGGCTCGGGCCGCCCTTCACATAAAAGGGCCAGATCAGGAGGCTGAGAACCAGGAACCAGAGGCTTCCAACCATGGCGGGCAGCAGCGACCGCCAGGACAGCTGCGCCAGCTGTGCGGCCAGCAGCACCAGCACCAGGATGCCGCCGAGCACCGCCGGGTGGTTGAATGCGAGCGCAAGCACGAAAACTGCGCCGAGCGCGGCAAGTTTGGTCCGCGGGTCGATCCGCTGGTGAATTAATGAAGGGCGCTCGACGTAGATGCTGTAGCCAACCGGCATGTGATTACTCCCCTAGGGCCAGGCGAAGCTGGGCGCGGAGCTGGGCCACCGTCATGACGTCGCTCGCGATCCCAAACTTTTGGAGGCGCTGCGCCACTCGCGTCACCTGTGGCGGGCGCAGGAACGCCTTGCCAAGCAAATCCGCTTCTGAGAGCACCGTACTCGTCGCACCATCTGCGATGATCCGGCCCCCCGAGATGACGACCGTGCGGGGCACGCGCTCAGCAACGAGCGCCAGATCGTGCGTAATGACAATAATGGTCCGGCCGTCAGCGTTCCAACGCCCGAGCAAGTCCAGGATGTTGCGCGAGCCTTGAAGGTCGAGACCAGTCGTCGGCTCGTCCACGACAAGAACCGGCGGCGACATTGCGAGCACCGACGCAACCGCCAGCTTTTGCCTCAGTCCACGGCCGAGAGAGAAGGCGAATTCATCCGCGTACTCGCGCAAGCCCACCAACTCGAGCGCTTCGTCCACCCGGCGCGCAGCCTCTTCCGGCGGCAGCTTGAGGTTATGGGGCCCGAACGCGACCTCAGTGCGGACCTTCTGGGCGAAGATCTGGTGGTCCGGGTTCTGGTACACGTAGCCGACAGTGCGGGCGAGCTCTGCCACAGAGGGACCTCGGGTGTCCACCCCCATCGTGCGTACGACACCGGCGACAGGTTTCAGCAGGCCGTTGAAGTGCTTGGCCAGTGTGGTCTTGCCACCACCGTTCTGGCCGATCAGGGCGACGTACTCCCCCTGCTCGACCCGCAGGCTCACGTCGTGGAGCACCTCCGGGCCCGACGCGGAATAGCGGAAACGAACTTCGCTGACGTCAATCGCCGGCTCCATCCGCTGGAGTTGAACAGGTTCAGCCATGACTGGCCAGCCTCACATGGTGGCGGCTCAACTTGTCCGTCAGCATGTTGATGGCGTCCTCCTCTCGAGCACAGAACTCGGACTCGTCTATAAGTCCGTCCTGAAGCAGCCCAAAGAGCACTTCTGCGATTTGCGGCGCTCGCTCGCCGTCGGGGCGATGGAATGTGGCTGCACTGCGGTAGAGGACGTGTGGAGGACCCTGGTCGACGATTTGGCCGTCATCCATCACCAGGATTCGATCGGCCATTTCAGCCAGCTGCTCGGCGGCGTGCTCGACCATCACCACTGTGACGTCGCGCTTGCGTCGCAGTTGGGCGATGACCTCGAAGACCTCGTCCTTTCCCACAGGATCGAGTTCGGAGGTGGGCTCGTCAAGCAGAAGGATGTCGGGCTCGAGAATCAGCGCGTCGGCGATGGCGAGACGCTGCTTCTGGCCGCCGGAGAGCTGGTAGGTCTCGGCCTCGTCATAACCATCGAGCCGGACCTCGTGCAACATGCGTGGGATAGCGGCCCGGATCAAGTCGGGGTCTCGCTTCAAGTTTTCAGGGCCGAAGGCAAGGTCCTCGGCGACCGTCAGGCCGATGATCTGGGTTTCGGGGTCCTGGAACACCAGGGCGCTGCGCTCGAGAAAAGCACTCTGGCGTGTCACCGCCTTGCCCCCAACCTGAATCCGGCCGGAGAGTTCTCCAGCCGGAATCAGGCCCTTCAGACATAGGCAGAGGGTGCTCTTGCCGGCTCCCGAGGGGCCGGTGATCCCCACGAATTCACCGCGACGGACCACCAAGTCGACGCCGGCGAGGGCTTCTCGCTCCGAGCTCGGGTACCGAAATCGAAGTCCCTGGACCTCGATCACGTACTCTTCGGAAGTCGAGTCTGCCATAGGTTTCAGGCCGGGCTCGAGGTCACCGGCCGCACTTTCGCGGTCTCTGCTCCCGGCTGATAGCGGTCTTTCCAGTAAAGGCCGCGCGCCTTCACGATCGGATACAGGATCGGTATCAGAATGGCGCCCACAACGGCGGAGGTCAAACCATGGTTGAGCAGAATGGCGGGCGTTACGATCCCCCAAGCCACTGCAGTCGGGACCACGTGTGTGAAGTCCAGCCACCCTGGAATCACGATTGAGTGAATGATCGGTCCGACGATGATCGCCCAGAGGTAGTAGCTCGCGATTGCGGACGGGTATTTCCAGTTGGGCGTGCGCACTAGTTTGTAGGGCAACCAGGTCACGAATGTGTGGGACAAAAAGCCAGCCACGGAGCCGAGGGTGAGGGCGCCGGAGATGGCATCCCCGATCGGCATGGAGAACGTCACGCCTATGGCGCCAGGAAGGCCAAACAGAACGGAAAGTATTGGGGCTAACGAGAGCGTCGGGTTGAAGCCGCCGATGCCGGGTACGAACTGGAGCTGAATCGGCCGGCCCGCTATGTAGATCGCGGCTGAAACAGCGATCAAAGCGATCGTGGTGGCGTTCCACGGCACGTTGTTGCGTACGAAGCCGTGGCGGCTGATTGTCCAACCGGAGAACTCCATGATCCAGATGCCGATGGCCAGAACCATGGCGATCAACGCGAACGCGATCAGCACTGGGCGTAAGGGCCCACCCCCAATGTTGGCCAGGAAACCTACATTCATGTCTCCTCCTTCTTTACTGAACTGAGCGAGAGGGGCGTCCAGGCCCCAGGTTGGAGGCCCCGTCACATCAAAAGTTCAACCCCTCCCGATCACCTCCTCGACCAGGATGTTGTCGCTCCATGTCGACGTGACCGAGTACCGAATCGGAGCGCCGACCTCGCTGTAGTGGATCTCGCGCAGACCCACGAACAATGAGAGGTGCCTGCTGGGTGGTGGGTCCCCAGGAGCACGCTCCGAATTGCCTCGCGAAAGGGTGGGTCGTGAGAAACCGAGTCCCTCAGCCAGGCCCCGTTCCCCAGCAAAGGCGTTCACCCCCGCGCCGGCATCTCCGCTGGATGGCCCCCGCAACATTCGCAACTGCCTGCGTCGTTCGGGGCCGTCTGGCCAGAACTCCTGTCAGACATCTGACAACTATGATCATCCGGTACGGCGTCTTTGTCAATTAGGCCAAGGGTCTGGGTAATACTGCGAAGGTCCCCCATCGCGAGTCGTCTATATGTGGCACCGGCGCGGTCCAAGAAGCGCGCTAGCTCGGTCGTTCAAACTCAAGCCGTAACCGAGGCTTCCGCGCATGTTTGGGAGTAGGCCGGCCACGTGAGGCCTTCGTTCCGCAACGTCGGCGATAAGCCATGACAAATGGTGGCACTCAGCGAGATCAGAGCCGTATTTCTGAACGGGGCGCAGCGATCTGTTAACGGCAAGGTCAAGGTTCGAATCCCTGGTCCAGAGCCAAACCTGTGTGCAAGTTCGTCTGATAGGTCTCAACAGGCTTTAGGCCCGATGTGCTCGCGCGCGTCTTTTATTAGTGGGTGCGCGGCGGGTTGGTCCCTTGGGATGTGCGCAAACCCAAACCGACGACCTCGCATTAAGAACATGCATCTATGCAGCGCTTCAGAAATGACATACGTTTCAGCCTCGAGCTTTTCTGGCGCGAGCTAGGCGTCCCGCCGGGAGAGAGAAAGAGGGAGGGAAGCATCGGTTCTTTGGGACGCAAACCTGTCTACCAGGTGATCACGCCTGTCCTGCGTGGTGGGCTGGTGCTAGCGCTCGCGCTGGTGACGGTGGCACAGGCCGTCGTGCCGGCCGTTGCGTCCTTCAATTCCGCGATCAACTCCGCCGGCGGCACGGCCCCGGTGGCCGTTGCAACCGGAGATTTCATTGTGGATGGCAAGCCGGATCTAGCGCTCGCGGACTATGGTTCCGACAAAGTCTCGATCCTCAAAGGCAACGGCGACGGAACCTTCACGGTCGGGACCAGCTACTCCGTCGGCAAGCAGCCCAGGGCGATCGTCGCGGCCGATTTCAACCACGACGGCAAGCTCGACCTGGCGGTTGCCAACTCTGGCTCGAAGAGCGTATCGATCTTGATCGGTCTCGGAAACGGTTCGTTCATGTTCGCCCCGACCCTCAATACCTCCAACGCGCCGGTGGCCCTGGCGGTTGGAGACTTCAACGGAGACAGCAAGATCGATCTGGCTGTGGCGAACCAGGGTTCCAACAGTGTGTCGATCTTCCTGGGAGCCGCGATTGGGGGCACCTTCACGCTGGCGTCGACTTTCAGTGCGGGCACCGATCCAGTTGCGATCGCCGCGGCCGATTTCAACGGCGATGGCAAGACGGATCTGGCAGTCGTGGATCAGGGCACGAACTCGGTCTCGATCTTTCTGGCCATCGGGACAGGCATGTTCGTGCACGGATCGAATGTCGCCACTGGCGTCAAGCCGTCAGCCATCGCGGCGGGAGACCTCAACGGCGACGGCCGGCAGGACCTGGTTGTCTCCAACCAAACGTCCAACTCCGTAACAGTTCTGCTTGGGAACGGCTCGGGCGGCTTCGCGCCACGGCCGTCGGTGCCCACGAATGCCGGACCCGCCGCCATCGTTCTGGCCGACTTCAATCGCGACGGCAAGCTCGACATCGCATCTGCGAACATGCTCGCCAACAACGTCAGCGTCCTGATCGGCGATGGCAGCGGAGCCTTCGTCCCGTGGGCGCTGTCCCCGTTCGCCACCGGCAATATGCCGGAAGCCCTTGCAGTTGCGGACCTCAACGGAGACGGGGCCATTGACATCGTCACAGCGAATGCGGGTTCGAACAACGTCTCCGCGCTGCTGAGCCAGGCCGCCACCGCGACGACCGTCCACTCGTCGTCGAACCCATCGACCGCCGGCGAGTCGGTGACGTTCACCGTGACAGTTACACACCCGTCCGGCTCCCTCGTACCTGGGGGGACTGTCGCTTTCGAGGAGGGCACGACGACGATCGGCTCGAGTCCGCTTGGCTCGACCGGCACCGCGGCATTCGCAACCTCAACCCTCGCAGCGGGCAGCCACGTCATCGTTGCCGCGTACAGCGGCGACTCCAATTACGACCCGAGCCAGTCGTTGACTTTGACGCAGGTCGTCAACGGTGTTCCGACAACGGGCACGCTCATTGGCACTCCGAATCCGGCCGACGTCACACAGCCAGTGACCCTCACAGCCGTTCCATCCGGCGGCATAGGGCCTTACAGCTACGCGTGGTCTCTCCTTTCCGTGCCTTCGGGCAGCACTGCGCTGCTGTCGAGCGCAACCGCCGGGTCGCCGACCTTCACCGCCGACCTCGCCGGGCCCTACTCGGTGCAGCTCATCGTCAAGGACAGCCACGGCATCTCGTCGTCGCCAGGCACGCTGACAGTGACGGTCAACGCCGACCCAGGGACTCCATCCGTCAAGCTGAGCCCAAGCCCTGCCGACGTGACGCAGCCAATCACCGCGAGCGCCGCGATCACAGGCGGCACCGGTCCGTACACATACGCCTGGTTAATGACGCCACCTACCGGCAGCGCCGCGACGCTCTCGAACAAGGCGGCGGCAAACCCCTCATTCACCCCCGACATCCCGGGCGCCTACACCGTCCAGCTGGTGATCACCGACCGCAACGGCTTCGCCTCGCCGGCGGGCACGGCGACGGTGGCGGTCAACCCGCTGCCGAGCGCCGGCGTCATTACTTCGACGCCGAGCCCGGCCGACACCGGCCAGACCGTTCACCTCTCGTCGAACACGAGCGGAGGCACCGGCGCATTCAGCCATGCGTGGACGCTGACCGCGCCGGCCGGCAGCAAGTCCGTGCTCTCGAGCTCGAGCGCGGACTCGCCCACATTCGTGCCTGACATCGCGGGCACATATACTGCCGCGCTCACCGTCACGGACGCGAATAGCAAGAGCGCATCAGCGACGCCCCTTTCGATTTCGGTGAGCGCTGCTCCGAGCATCTCGTCGATCTCGGCGTCGCCCGCCTCGCCCGACGCCGGACAGCGGGTGCATTTCGCCGCCACGGTTTCGGGCGGCAGCGGCCCTGACACGTTCGCGTGGACGATCATCAGCCCATCGGGCATAGTCACCAACCTGGCGGGTGCAACGCCCAGTCTCGTCGTCACCGAGACCGGCGCCTACAACGTCTCGCTCGTCGTCACCGACGGCAACGGAATCGCATCCAGCCCGCTCACTGCGATCGTGAATGTCCTCAGCGACCCGGTCGCCGGCACCCTCACCGCGACCCCCAATCCAGCCGACGTGAACCAGAACGTGGCCGCGTCCGCCAACCCGAGCGGCGGGACAGGCTCGTACACGTATGCCTGGACGCTAAGTGCGCCGCTCGGCAGCAGCGCGACGCTGTCGAGCACGACCGCGGCCGCTCCCAGCTTCAAACCCGACATTGCTGGCACCTACCAGCTCAGCCTCGTCGTGACCGACACCAACGGTGTCAGCTCGCCCGCGTCCTTCGCGAGCCTCACGGCGGTCGCGGACCCGTCCGCGGGTGCACCCGCGGCGAGCCCGTCCAGCCCCGACGTCAGCCAGTCGACGACGCTGACGACCAACCCATCCGGCGGCGTTGGCGCTTACACGTACAAGTGGACCCTGACGGCACCGGGTGGAAGCAGCGCAGCGCTGTCGAGTGCCGGCGTTGCGTCGCCGACGTTCACGCCTGACCTGCCCGGCACCTACACCGTTTCCGTCACCGTGACCGACACGAACGGCGTGACGTCGCCAGCCGCGACGCTGGTCGTCTCCGCGGTGCCGGGTCCCTCGGTCACAAACGTGCTGTTCAACCCCCACCCGGGTGAAGCCGGTCAGCTGATCCACGTCTCGGCCACGGTGAATGGTGGATCCGCTCCGCTCGCCTACTCGTGGACCCTGACCAACGCACCCAGCGGAAGCACCGCCACGCTCTCGGGCGCGACCACGGCGACCCCAACCTTCACGCCCGACCTCGCCGGCAGCTACACGGTGCAGCTGATCGTCACCGACTCGAACGGCTTCTCCTCGACGGGGTTCACCGCGAGCGTGACCGTCAACGCGTCACTCACTGCCGGACCCATCACGGCGAACCCGAGCATTCCGACCGCCGGCACGCAGGTCTCCCTTGCCGTGTCCATTGGCGGTGGGGTCAGCCCGGACACGTACGCCTGGACGCTGATCGCGCCCGCCGGCAGCGCCGCAGCGCTCTCGAGCACCACGGCCGCGGCACCCACCTTCACCCCCGACCGGTCCGGCCAGTACAAGGTCGGCGTAACAGTCACCGACTCTCTCGGTGTTACCGCGTCGACAGTCCAGCTGGTGGTTCCGGCCTCTCCTGGCGCCGCGACGACACTGATTGTTTCCGGCTTCCCGACGACCATCTCCGCCGGCGTGCCGTCCACCTTCACCGTGACCGCTCAGGACGCCTTCGGCAACGTTGCCACCGGGTTCGCCGACAACGTGCACTTCACGAGCAGCGACTCCGCGGCCACGCTTCCCGCTGACGCCACGCTCACGACGGGGACTGGCACCCTCCGCGCCACGTTCAACACAGTCGGGACGCAGAACCTGATCGCCACCGGCGTGACTACCGGCACGACAGGCTCGGAAACGAACATCCAGGTGCTCCAGGGCGGCGCCTGCACCATGACCTGGACCAACCTCGGGTCCACGTCGAACCTCACCGACTCCGGCAACTGGGACCAGAAACGGGCGCCGGTTTCGTCGGATGTGCTCTGCCTGAACCTCACGACCGACTTGGCCAACATGACCACCGGCACGCTGAGCGTGCAGGGAGTGAAGGTGTCCGGCACGCTAGACGTCATCGGCGGAACGCTTCTGCTGACCGATGGCGGCAGCGCATCGTCGATCGCCATTCTCAACCTTTCGGGTGGCAGCATCGGCGGCGCGGCCGAGCTCGACGTCACATCGCAGCTCAACTGGACCGGCGGACAGATCGGCGTCGCCGGTGACGGCGGTATGACCGTGCTGAAGAGCACCGCGACGGCTTCGATCGGCGGCACCGCCGACCACAACTTCGGCACGCCGCACACGGTGAACCTGAATGGCGCAACCAACTGGAGCGGCGGCCGCCTTCATGTCACAGGCAACGCGAGCCTGAGCCTCAACAACATGGCCACTTTCACCGACTCAGTTGCCGCCAACGTCGACCTCGATGCCGGCGCGGCGGCGACCCTCTCCAACAGCGGTACCTTCAACAAGAGCGCGGCCGGGATCACCGCGATCCACGCGGCGTTCCACAACACCGGAACGGTCAACCTGACGAACGGGATCCTGGTCTTGACCGGTGGCGATGGCGGCGCTGGTGCCAATGGCGCGTTCAGCGTCAGTTCGACCTCGTTGGGCTCCAGCCTCGAGCTCGACGGTGGAAAGTTCAGCAGCATGGTCGCTTCGACCGATGTCACCAGCTCGCTTGTCGTGGGCGGCGCAAACGTCACGCTCACCGGGATTGGCACCGGACTTGCCGGCCCGCTCAATGTCCTGGGCGGATCGCTCACGATTGCCTCGCCTCTTTCGATCACCCCGGCCTCCATTCACCTGAGCGGCGGCACGCTGGGCGGTCCCGGTCTGATCACCGGGACGCTGACCTGGACCGGTGGCACGCTCGGGGGTGGTGGCGGTCAGTTCTCCGGCACGGCGAACATCGGATCCGCGAACGAGATGGACTTCGCGGTTCCGTTCACGGTCAACCTGACGGGCGCGAGCACCTGGTTCGGCGGCAACCTTCGCGTGCTCAGCCCCGGCACGGGCGGCCAGCAGACGCTGGTCATCAACAACTCGAACGTCTTTACGGTCCAGGCCAGCAGCAGCAGCTTCCTGTCGGACTGCTGCCTCGCGCCGGCGGTCTTCGTGAACACCAGCTCGGGGAAGATCGACATCTCACGCGCAGGACAGGTGCTGTGGCAGGTGGGCCTGTTCAACGGGGGCACGGTCGAGGTCAACGGCAGCAACGGGGTGGCGACGAGCACGCTGACCCTGAGCGGTGGCAACGGGCGCAGCCTGGTGCCCAGCAACCAGATCGACTCCGGGTCGTGGAAGGTCGATGGGACTGGGAACAGCATCGAGTTCGCGGCGGGCAGCTTCGACAACCTGCAGCCGGGTGGGAGCAACGGCGGGGTGCTGCTGTTCAGCGGAGCGACTGTGACCATGAGCCCGGCCAGCGGCTTCAACTCGGAGCTGGAGGTGGAGGGCGGCAGCCTGAGCATGCTCGGCAGCAGCGCGACCGGCCACAACCTGACCCTGGGCGGTGGCGGCACCTACAAGGGCGGGGGCAGCCTGACCGTGAACGACTTCCACTGGAACGGGGGGACGCTGGGCGACGGCGGCGGGACGCTGACGGTGACCGGAACCACGACCATTACCGGCAGCGCGGACAAGTTCCTGGCCGCGCCCTACCAGCTCAACCTGGAGGGCTCGGGGTCATGGTTTGGATCCGGCAACCTGCACGCCCTGGCGCCGAGCTCGGCCACGTCCAGCTTCCTGATTCAGAACTTCGGCGGCTTCAGCCTCAGCGGCGGGGGCGGCTTCGTGGTCAACCCCAGCGGCTTCGGGACCCAGTACGCGGTCTGGGACAACGTGAGTGGTTTCCCGACCACGGGCAGCCTGACCATGACCGTGTCCGGACACTCCTTCTGGCAGGCCGGCCTGTTCAACGGGGGCACAGTCGAGGTCAACGGCAGCAACGGGGTGGCGACGAGCACGCTGACCCTGAGCGGTGGCAACGGGCGCAGCCTGGTGCCCAGCAACCAGATCGACTCCGGGTCGTGGAAGACCGACGCGGCTGGTGACGTCATCGAGTTCGCGGGCGGCGATTTCCAGGGCTTCAGCTTTACGAACAACGGCACCCTCACGATGACCGCTGGATCGTTCTCTTTGCCCGGTGTGTCATTCACAAATTCCGGGACGGTCATCCTCAACGGCGGCACGCTGTCGGTCGGCCAGTTCACGCAGACGGCCGGAGTGATCGACGTCAACATCTCGGCTGGCGGGACGGGAACCATCACCAGCAGCGGCGCGGTGAACCTCGCCGGCACGCTCAACGAGGCCAACGTCGGCGGGTTCGTGCCGAGCCCCGGCGCGATCTACACCGCGATCACCGGCTCGAGCATCGTAGGCACTTGCGCCGGCAGCATCGGAACGTACACGCTCACGTTCGGCTCGACCACGGTTACGCTGACCGCCTGAACTGCAACTTATTGACTGAGAGCCGAACGCTCCACCAATGACTGCGCAAGCCTGACTCAGCATCGCTTGCTGACGGACAGCTTGTTAGTCTCCGAAAAGACCATGCGTTGTAGACGCGAGCTCACTCGTGGCTCGGCCATGTGCTCCATCTCGGGGGCGTAAACGTATGACAATGAGCGCATGCCGAACCAGGTTTTCGAAGCGGCGCGCACAATCATGGCGGTACGTGAGTATCAGGACAAAGAGGTGCCGGAGGACGCGATCAGGCGGATTGTCGAGGCTGCTCACCTTACGGCGAGCGCAGCCAACCGCCAGCCCTGGCACTTCGTGCTGGTCCGCAAGCGCGAGGCGCTCCGCAAGCTCGGGTCGCTAGTCCGGACGGGTCCGTACACAGCGAACGCCGCCGCGGCGGTCATCGTCGCTTATGAGAAAGACAGCAAGTCGGGAGTCTCCGACGCGAGCCGCGCAGTCCAGTCGATGATGCTGGTCGCCTGGGGCGACGGCGTCGGCTCGAACTGGACGGGTCTCACGGGTATGGAAAACGTGCGACAGGAGTTCGGGCTGCCCGACACCTACGACGTTCTGGCGGTCATTCCATTCGGTTATCCGAAACGAAAGGTGATCGGCAAGAAAAAGCGCAACCCGTTCGATCAGGTGGTGTCAGCTGAGCGCTTCGGCAGCCCTCTGGCGTAGGCGTGCCCGCGCTTGGCCACTGACTCGAGCTGTGGCTGCGTGTTTGAAGGGTCGGATTTCAAACGCAAGCCGTAACCGAGGCTACTGCGCATCTTTACGGAGTGGGCCTGGCAAGGGATTGGGTGTCAGTCGGCAGACGATGCATGGCTGGCTGGCGTGATCCGAATGGGAAGGGCTCGAGGGTCAGAACGATGCCGTACGCGTGCTTTGTGCCGCCGGCACGACCGCGACGCACTCTCCGAAATGTTATCGGTCTGGATCTGCACACAGGAAACAGGAGCTTCTGGCGTCCGTAGTCGACGAATCTGATCGCGTTCTTCTGGTCCGGCGCTCATAGATCTTCAGGGCTCACAGGCGGGGCATTCATCGACGGCTGCACTAATGGTGGCCTCTTGCGGATGTCTTTGGGGGGTTCGATAAATGACGTCAATTTGAGCCGAATGGCCTGGCTTGATCTTTTTCAAAAGCCGATTTAGACTTATCACACTCATGATGCGCGTTCACGTATGTGAACAATGACCCGAATTCTCTCCCTACACGGTCATCCCACTGATCCCGCCGAGTTCGATCGCTATTACCGAGAGGTCCACACGCCTCTGGTTCAACGGATCCCCGGTGTTCGGAACATCCGATTTGGACGCGTCGTGCGCACGGAGGATGGTTCTCCGCCGCCCTTTTATCTCGTGTCGGATGTGTACTTCGACAATCGGCAGGCGCTTGATGCGGCGCAAGCGACTCCAGAGATGGCGGCGGCGCTCGCCGACGTTCCGCGATTCGCAAGTGGGGGAGTGACGATCATGATCTGCGACTACGAGGACTTTCCTCCCATGCCGAACCAGCGGCCGGACGAGCCTACGTCGCGATAACACGCCATGGCACGCAGACCATCCGACGCCTCACCGGTCAAGTCTGCGGACAGGACTTTGGACATCCTCGAGTTACTCGCGGGTGAGCCACGCGGTCTGACGATCTCGGAGATCAGCATTCGGCTCAGCTTCGCCCGCAGCAGCACCCATGGCCTGGTCCACACTCTCGAGTCCCGGGGCTATCTTTCGCAGGATGGCGGGCGCCGCTATCAGCTCGGAGCCCGGCTGGTTCAGCTGGGGCTGAATGCAGGCGATCGCCTCGAACTGCGGTCCGTGGCGCGCCGTTCACTCGAGAGGCTTGTCGCCGCCACGCACGATACCGCCATGTTGGCTGTCCCTGCGCACGGCGAGCTTCTCTATGTCGACAAGGTCCTTAGCGACGCGCGGGATGTGCGAACCGATCCAAGAGTCACGTCTCGCGTGCCGCTGCATTGTTCCAGCCTGGGCAAGGCGCTTCTCGCGGCGGTTGACGATGCGTCCGTGACCAGGGTTCTCGGCGCGACCGGGATCCAAGGCGTCACGCCGTTCACGATTCCCGATGCACGTCACCTCCTCACGGATCTTGCACAGACGCGTAGACGCGGTTATTCGGTCGATCAGCAGGAGTCGATCGTCGGCGTGTTCTGCGTGGGGGCTCCCGTTCGTGACCATACCGGCCGATCCGTTGCTGCGATCAGCCTATCGACCATCAAGGACTTCTACACGCCGGAAAAGACGGGACCCCTCGTCGCCGCCGCTGCGGTTGAGGTTTCGCACGCCATGGGATGGAAGGGCGACCGCTCGACCATGTTCAAACCTGTCGCCGGCTCTGAACTGCTCCTGCTTGATTCGTCCAATCGCGATGGGGCGCGTCACTGATGAAACCGTTGGACCGGACGGAAGCACGTTCTCAGCTGAGCACGTTCGCGGCGCCTCCGAATCAGGGTGGCCGAGAACCCCGCAACGTGAGCGGATCGTCATCGCCCAGGAATCCTGTACGCACCGCCGGGGTCGTGCGTTTGGCCTACGAGTCCGTCGCATCGACGTTGTTACGCCTCCCTCCGACCGTCCGCGGTTACGGCCTACCGATTGGTACCAGCTTGCTTGTTGCGGCGGTGGTAGCGGTCGTCGAACCAGGCTTCTATCGGCCGGCGAATCTGCACGTGGTCATGCAGCAGTACGCGGTTCTGGGTCTCGTCACACTCGGCCAGGTTCTTGTCCTTCTCGTCAGTGGAATCGACCTTTCGGTTGGCGCCGTGATGAACGCGGCGCTAATCACCATCGCGCTCATGAACCATTACAACGAGAACCTGCTCCTCGTTTCTCTCGTACTGTGCATCTTGATCGGAGCCGGTGTTGGGGTCACGAACGGATTGCTCGTGTCGCTCCGTGACGTACCGCCGTTTGCGGCCACGCTCGGGATGACGGCATGCGTGCAGGGGGCAATCCTCGTCTACACCAAGGGCATCCCTGCGGGCAACATACCGACCGCGCTCAGGCCAATCGCCCTGGATGGGATTGGCATCGTGCCGTATTCGCTGCTGATCTGCCTTGCGATCGGACTCGTGGTGATCGTCTTTCTGTCCCGAGGAAGTTATGGCCGGACGATATATGCCGTCGGACGCTCAGCGGAGGTCGCGCGCCGGGTCGGGATCTCGACGACGGCGGTTCGCGTCTCCGCGTACACGCTGTGCGGGGTTTTCGCGGCGCTGGCCGGCATCATCCTGAGCGCATACGTCGGTTACGTCGATCCGGCAATCGGCGGCACGTACAACCTGCAGTCGATCGCGGCCGCCGTGGTTGGCGGGGTCTCCTTCATCGGGGGCGAAGGCAAGCCAGCGGGTGCGCTGATCGGCGCTCTCTTTCTGCTGACCGTGCTGAACGTCACGACGCTTTCTTCGCTCAATCCGTTCACTCAGCTCATCGTCCAGGGCGTGGTCATGTTGGTGGCGGTCTCGCTGTTTCACCTCATCAAGAGAGGTTCATTCGCATAGGGAAAAGGAGGAAGTCATGTCAAGACAGTCCGTCCGTCGCGGGTCTTGGGAAACTGGCTTTGCTGCAGTCGCCGCTGCGCTGCTCGCATTGACGGCGTGCGGCGGTTCGTCCGGCACGCCAGGAGGCACTAAGACATATACGATCGCGTTCATTTCACAGGGAACGTCGAACAGCTGGGCCGCCCAACTCGATGCGGTGGCGAGCAAAGCCGCGAAGGCAGATGGTGTGAAACTCGTCTATTTCAATGGCCAGGGTGATGCAACGAAACAGCTGCCCGAAATCGACACGGCGATTGCCCAAAAGCCTGACGCAATCGTCCTCGTCCCGCTTGGCGGGGCTGCGGACACCGGTCCGGTCGAGCGAGCGATGTCCCAGGGCATCAAGGTCGTACTGTGTGACAGCACCATCACCTCTCAAAACTACACGTCATTAGTAACCCCGCATGCTGAGACAGCCGCGGTGCCCTTGGCGCAGTGGTTGGCTGACAAGATGAACCATCAGGGAAACCTGCTCTACATCGGAGGATTGCCCGGCAACACGACGACGATCACTTATGACCAGGGATTCAACTCGGTGATGCAGAAGTACCCAAGCATCCACATCATCAACGCCGGCAACGCGAACTACTCGATCAGCACGGCCAAGCAGTTGGCGGCCACGGCAATCGCTTCAGGCAAGACATTCACGGGTGCCTGGGGAGTGGGTGGTGAGGCCGTCACGGGACTGATGCAGGCGCTCATCGATGCCAAGGTGAACCCTGCGCCCCCGATCGGGGGAGCAGCTGCGACCAACGGCATTCTGCGGCTGGCCATCCAGAACAAGATGGAGGTCGCGTCGCTGCAGTTCCCGCCTACGAGTTCACAGGTTTGCATCGACACCGCATACAAGGCGGCCAAGGGCGAGACTGTTCCGAAGAGCATCAACATCTCAGATCTCCCGCAGTACGGGCCCATACTTCCGCCGCTGGACAAGTATTACAAGCCTCAATTCAGCGACGACATGTACGTCGGGACCGACTCAGTTCTAACGGTCGATGAGCTGAAGGCTTTGAACCTGGTGAAGTAAGAAGGGAAGGCCTACGTACATGAATGTTGAGCGGGCGCTCGTTTCGGCACGAGGCATCTACAAGCACTACGGCGGAATTCGAGCGCTCGCCGACGTTTCCCTGGACATCGGGTCCGCGGAAATCCATGCTCTTGTGGGCGAGAACGGCGCGGGCAAGTCGACGCTGGTGAAGATCATGACTGGGGCCGAAAAGCAGGACGCAGGCCAAGTCATGGTCGACGGCAGAGAAGCTCAGCTCACGCCCGAAAAGGCACGTGAGCTTGGGATCGGCGCGGTCTACCAGGAGCCGAGCCTGATCCCGGCCATGACTGTGCTCGAAAACGTGTTTCTCGGCTGGGAGCAGCGCTTCGGGCTCGGCCTTCTCGACCACCGCAGGATGCGGCGAGAAGCGGCCGCCGCACTCGACAATATCGGCGCACGCATCCATCTCGAAACCGAAGTCGCAACCCTGAGCGTGGCAGATCGCCAGCTCGTCGAGATCGCGCGCGCCCTCGTCCAGCAAGCGCGTGTTCTGATCTTCGACGAACCGTCCGCTGTGCTTTCGGGAGTCGAGCTCGAACGAATCTTCAACGTGATCAAGGAGCTCCGCTCACACGGTCTCGGAATCCTTTACATCTCGCACCGACTGGCCGAGATCTTCGAGCTCGCTGACCGCGCTACGGTGCTGAAGGACGGGCGCGTGGTGGCCAGCCGACCCGTCAACGAGCTGACGATGGAAGACCTGATCCATTTGATGGTCGGCCGTGAGATTGGAGCACGGCATTTGAGGCCAGAAGCGGCCAGGGACAGGATCGTGTTGGAAGTGGACAAGCTGGCACTCGGCCAGGACCGGGAGCCGATCAGCTTCGAGCTTCATGCCGGCGAGGTGTTGGGCCTCGCAGGGCTCGTCGGCTCCGGCCGGACCCGCCTGGCCAACGCGCTAGGCGGCATCCGTCCCGCGCGAGCTGGCGTGGTCTTTAGAAATGGTCGTCCGGTAAGGCTGAAGCGACCCAGCGACGCAATGCGGGCCGGGATCGTGGTCATACCTGAAGACCGCAAGCGCGAGGGCCTCATCCTGGGGCATTCTGTGCGCGAGAACCTTGCGCTGGCTTCGCTCAAGGAGCTCTCGACGATCGGAATGGTGAGCGCGAAGGCTGAACGTCGCCTTGCCTCGGAGGCAGTCAAGGTCTTTGCTGTGCGTCCTCCGGCGATCGACGTCGCGACTGGAACGTTGAGCGGCGGGAACCAACAAAAGGTCGTGCTCGGCAAATGGTTGGTTCGCAAACCGTCGGCCGAGGTGGTGGTCCTGGACGAACCAACACGGGGCGTCGACGTCGGGGCCAAGTACGAGATCTACAACCTGATTGATGCGCTGGTTGCTCGAGGAAGCGGTGTGGTTCTAATCTCCTCGGAGCTGCCCGAGGTCATCGCGATGAGCGACCGCGTTCTTGTGATGAGCGCTGGCAACATCGTGGGGGAGCTCAAACGGGGCGAGCTCAGCGAGGAGCGGATCCTCAGGCTGGCTGTACTCGGCCGAGAGCACGAGCTGGCGGCGTCCGAAGGCGGCGGGGATGCGGCTTGATCAACTCGACATGACGACCGGATGAGCTCGCAACCGGCGCTATCGATGCGATCTGTCGGATGGCCAAACCATTGGGTCAAGCGCCAAGCGCGAACCCTGCTTGCCTGGTCACTCCTCATTTTTCTGTTTCTCCTCACGACCGTCCTGTCCGAGACGTTTCGCTCGCCGGCGGTCGTGACCGAAACTTTCAAGGGCGCAACGTTTGTAGGCATGGCGGCGGCGGCCGAGTTCTTCGTCGTTGTTGCCGGTGGCATCGATCTGTCGATCGGCTCGGTCGCGACCATCAGCGGGATGGCTGCCGCGGTGCTCATGAACGGCCGCGATCAGAACATCCCACTGGCAGTGGCCGCGGCGCTTGGTGTCGGGCTTGTGGTGGGCGTGATCAACGGCCTGCTGGTCACCTGGGTGAAGATAACCCCCTTCGTCGCGACCTTTGGCATGCTCTACGTCCTTCAAGGCGTTGCCTACTCCTACAGCGTCAATCCAGTCGGCCAGGCGGCACCGACCTTCTACAACCTCTACGAGGACTCGATCGCCGGTGTGCCCGTCCTGCTACTGGTGATGGTCGGGTTCTGGGGGATCTGCTGGTACGTCGCAACACAGACGGCGTTCGGGAAACACCTGTACGCGGTGGGCGGAGAGAGCGGGGCGGCTCGCCTGGCGGGCGTTCGTACCACCCGCGTCAGCTTTGCCTCATATGTGATCTGCTCTGTGGTCGCCGCCGCGGCGGGCCTGCTCGAACTGACGCAGACCTACGTCGGCACCCCTGACCTTGGCGCCACACTCCTGCTGACTACGATCACGGCGGTGGTGATCGGGGGTGTCAGCCTGTTTGGCGGTCAGGGATCGGTGATCGGCGTGCTCGGCGGCTCGCTGGTCCTGGCCTTCCTTGGCCAGTTCTTCGATAGCGTCCAGGTCAACGCTTTCTTTCAGCAACTTATCGAGGGCCTGATCATCCTGGCGCTCCTGGGCATCTACCGTCAGCGAGTCAAGAGGTAGCGACGAACAAGCGCAAGGCAGGTAAGGACGAGTCGCCGCTCTATCTGGCCGAGTGCACGCTACTCGAGGTCGAGGCACATCTCGAGCGAAGCGCGAAGGTTGTGATCCCAGTAGGTTCGACAGAGCAGCATGGACCGCATTCGCCGTACGGCACCGACGCGATCCTCGCAAGCGAGGTTGCGGCCCGGCTCTCGCGGCGAATCGGAGCACTCGTTGCGCCGCCTTTCTCGTACGGGTTATCCGGTGATCACAAGGGCTATCCAGGCATTCCGTTCCTCAAGGCTAAGACGATGATTGACTTCGTCCAGGACGTGGTCATGTCGCTGGCCGAAGGTGGATTCCGCGAGATTATCCTGGTGAACGGTCACTACACGAACGTGATCGTGCTCTCCGCAGCTCTGATGGAAATCGGCGAGAAGCTGCCCAAAGGGACGATCGCGTTTCCGTTTAACTACTGGGACGCACTGCCTCCGGATCAACTGGCGAAGTACCTCAGCTCGGAGGTTGGCCTCCACGCGAACGTCGGCGAGACGTCTGCCGTGATGGCGATTGATCCGTCACTCGTCAAGCTCGAGCATGCCGTCCGCGAGTATCCGGAGTTTCCAGTGGAACCATCACCTGCCATGGTTTCAGCTTATTTCTTCTCCGCTCTAGGAACGCTGCCGAGGGCAAGTCGATCCGGTGTCTGGGGAGATCCATCGCAATCCTCTGCGGAGCGGGGCCGCGAGTATCTCGACCAAATCGAAGAGGCCTGCGTCCGCTTCGTTGAGAACGTGGAGGCGACGTTCAGAGCTTTTCCGGAGGATACGAAATGAACGAGCAGACAGTTTCTGCGTGGGCGCGAATGCTTCGGGTCGAGCTGCCTGACGACCGAATCGAGACAGTCACGGCACAGCTCGAAGGCCAGATCGCGCAGGGGGGAGGCTTGCCTGCCGATGACGTCGAGGAGATCGAACCCGCGACGGTTTTCGAGCCAGAGTGGCGCGAATGACGCCGGCCCCCTGGGCGCTCGACATGGTCGAGGCCGCGGAGCTGATCAGAAGGAAGCAGCTGAAGCCCTCTGAGTTGGCCGACTCGGTTCTCGACCGGTGGCGAGCCGTCGAACCGTTGATCCACGCCTTCGTCTCGGTCGACGAGGACCGTGTGCGGCGGGACGCCAAGGCTCAGGATGGGCGTTCAGGTGGTCCGCTCCACGGAATTCCGGTCGCGATCAAGGACATTTTCGACGTAGCAGGTTGGACGACCGGCTGCGGATCAAAGGCGATGAGTGATGCGCCGCCGGCTCGCAACGATTCAGCCGCTGTCGCCAGGCTGAGGGCGGCGGGCGCGATCGTCCTCGGGAAAACGACCACACACGAGCTTGCGTGTGGTGTGTACACGCCGCCCACAAGAAATCCGTGGGACCTCGAGCGGAGCGCCGGTGGATCGAGTGGCGGCACCGGTGCAGCCGTCGCGGCTCGAATCGCGCCCGGCGGGATCGGATCGGACACCGGAGGCTCGATTCGAATTCCTGCGTCCCACTGCGGACTCGTTGGCATAAAACCCACCTATGGCCGCGTAAGCCGGGCTGGCGCTATGGCGCTCAGCTGGTCGCTGGACCATGTCGGCACGCTCACCCGCACAGTCGCCGACGGTGCCTTGATGCTATCGGTCCTGGCCGGCCCTGATCCGGCGGACCCAACGACGCTCGGGCGCCCGCCAGCGCCACGAGCCCACATCTCCGATGAAGGGCTCCGCGGGATGCGGATCTCCGTGCTGAGCGGAAGCCCTTTCGATCGAATTGAAGACGACATGAGTGCCGCGCTCGGCAGGGTGACGGCACACCTTGAAGCCGCCGGAGCGGAAGTGACCGAGGCGAGGCTGTCTGAGCTGCAAGCTGGGCTGGCCGCAGAGTTTTCGATTGTGGCGGCCGAGGCAGCTTCGTACCACGAAGCCCGCATCGCAGGCCGGGCGAGTTTGATCGGCGAGGACGTCCGTGGTCTTCTTGAAACCGGCCTTCTCCTGCCGGCCGCTGTCTACCTGCGAGCGCAGAAAACGCGCCGCGTCATTCAAGAGGCGTTCAGACGGTTGTTCACCGAACGCCGGCTGGATGCGGTGATTGCGCCTACGGTTCCGGCCAAGGCGCAATTGGCCGACCAGCTGGACTTTCAGCTCGGTGGACAGTCCGAATCGGTCACTCAAGCGCTGGTTCGAACCACGGCGCCATTCAATCTCTCTGGATTGCCGACGGTGGCCGTGCCCGCCGGAATTGGAGTATTCGGGCTTCCGACCAGCGTGCAGATCGCTGCTCGGCCGTTCGGTGAGGAGACCGCGTTGCGTGTCGCGCTGGCGGTCGAGCGCGCCGCCGGTCCGGTCGGTATGCCGGACCTCCAGGAGCGACCAGGAAAATGAAGAGCTAGGAGAGAGGCGATGGAACGTGTGTATCTCGAACCGCTTGGCATCGCGGGGGCACCCGAGCCCTACAGCCACGCGATCCGCTGCGGCAACACGATCTATATCGCCGGACAGGTCGCCTTTGACGAATCGAATCGCGTGGTTGGGGTAGGTGATGCTCGGAAGCAGGCTGAACGGGTCTGGCACAACATCCGGCTCGCGGTCGAGGCAGCGGGAGGCAAGGTCACCGACATCGTGAAGATCACCGTCTTTCTGAAGGACATTCGTCACGCTGGGGATGAGATCGCAGTCAGGGGTGCGCTCTTCAAGAAGGGTAGATATCCGATCTGCACGCAGGTGCAAGTCGCTAACCTCGGTTTGCCCGATTTGCTCATGGAGGTCGATGCTATCGCCGTCCTCGAATAGACACAGACACACGCAAGCCGCGGATTCTCGATGAAGGCCCGAGATCAGGGGCAACGTTGTCGGCGTTGCGGGAGACGCTGCGGAGTATCAGGACGTCAAGAGGGCCCCTGACGGGGCGAGCGGTGCGAAACCGCCCGAGGTCAGAAGGAAAACGCGCATTACGGAGACGAGGCGGGGCGTTGGGTCGCGACCAGGCGATTACCGGTGCCACCATAGGCAACGCGAAGGCTGGAGAAAATCTATGCTGCACCGCTACGCAGGCGAGTGGCGCATTGCGTTGGACTGCTGACTGCGCCCTTCGAACAGCAACGCCGGCGCTAAACAGTGGCAAACGGCGGCACCCAGCAGCGCTGTACGAATTCGAGTCGCGATATCTGAACGGGCCGTGGGGATCTGTTAACCGCAAGGTTCAGGGTTCGAATCCCTGGTCCGGAGCCAAATCTTGACTTTGCATCGGCCTGAGCTCAGGACGATGCATGTAACGACGATGATCCGAGCCTGTCGTGGAACCGTCTCCACATCAAGAGAATAGATTTGACGGCTTTGGTCAGTCGGATTAGCGTTTCCATTGGAAGCCGGTGCAGTACGACTCAACGTGAGCGATCCTCGTCCTTGCCCTTGTTTCCGCGCCGGGGTGACATGGTCGATTCGTCGAGGACGTTTTCGGGACGCATCTGCACGGCAAGATCGGCTCACCTCGGAGGTAGAAGCGTGAAAGGTCTAGTGGTCGTGATCAGTCTCATGGTGGCCATGTTTGCTACATCGACCGCCGCGATGGCCAGCGAAGGAGCTGCCACTCAGTACAAGGCCAGCTTCCAGGCTCCGATGCCTGACGGCGGTTTCTCCCAATGGACTTGTTCGGGAGTGCACGTTGTCAATAGCGTCAGTATCAAAGACAGCGAGATATGCACTATTACGGGAGATACAAGCGGTCTCGTTGCCGGCACTTATGTCGGAAACCCGACTGCTAACGTCCCGCCGTTTGGAGAAGTCCCTTGGTTTTCGGATTTCGATGGCGTAACGGCCACGAGGTTCAAGGCAATCATTGTCGAGAACCCTGACGGGACCTTCACCCAACACATACTCGCCTACTACAACTGACCAAGGCTCGGAGGTGCTGGGCTTCGATGTGATGGTCGACCAGCGCAACCGAGTCAAAGAAACGAACGAGCCGCGGCCGAGAGGCCGCGGCCCGCTCATCGCGAAAGCGCTAGACGTTGTGCGGCTTCTTCCGGGCCGGGTCAGCCGGCGCCATCGGAGACTTGGGATGTGGCTTGGTCAGTGTCGGACCCTGGATGTTGTTGGAGGGCAGTGTCTGAGCGAAAGTCGGAAGGTTGTTGGGGTTGACTCGCCACTTGTTGAAGGCCTCCCAACCTGAAGCGAGCTTGATCAGCTTCGGCTCGCTGAATGCTGTGCCGAAGAAACTGAGGCCCATCGGAGCGCCGTCAACGCTCGTCGCCGGAACCTGAATGATCGGATAACCGCCCGCCGCGGCGATGCTCGACGTGCCGAAGAAGAAGCGGTCGCCGAAAAGCAGGTCGGTCGCCCAGGCCGGGTTGTCCGTGGCCGAAACGATGGCGTCGAGGTGCTGGCTCGAGAGCGCGGCATCGACGTTCTGCTGAGCGTATGCCTGGTCGGCCGCCAATGCCTGGTTGTAGGTCACGCCGCCGAAGGCCGGCTGTGGGTCGTTCGGGCCCGGCGCCATGCTGTTGCAGAGATCGAAAATGTCCTGGTTGAAGAATGGCATCTCACGCGAAGCGTTGGCGTTGTTGAAGTCGATCAGGGTTTGCAGCGTTCCGCCTGCAGCCGGCACGTTGGTCCGCGTGCTGAGGTAATTCTTCACGTCGTTTCTGAATTCGAAACACAGCACTTCGAACTCGCCGGAACCGCCGAAGAAATTGAAGGTCGTCGTGCTATCCAGGTCGATGACCGTGGCGCCGGCCGCAGTCAGCTGATCGAACGCGGCCTCATATGCATCCGTGACCTTCGCGGGTGTCGGAGCAAGCGGATCGAAGCCGCCGAGCCCCTGTCGAGTCAGACCCAGCGTCGCTCCCTTGAGCCCGTTCTTGTCAAGGAACTTCGTGTAATCGGTCGGGATGTTGGGCCGCGTCTTGCCGGTGCCCTGCCAGCCCAGCGGCACTCCGCCAGTGGCGGCATCTCGGCCGTCAAACGTGGGGCTTTGAATCACGCCGAGCGTCATCGCGGCATCGGCCACCGTGCGCGCGTGGACGCCAACGGTGTCCTGCGTGTGCGAGATCGGCACTACACCGGCGCGACTGGTAAGGCCGATGGTCGGCTTCAAGCCAACTACGCCGTTCACGTTCCCGGGGCAGACCACGCTGCCGTCGGTTTCAGTGCCCAGCGAGACCGCAGCGAAGTTGGCCGAAGCCGCCGCGCCGGATCCAGAGCTGGACCCACATGCGTTGCGGTTGATTCCGTAGGGATTGTTGGTCTCGCCGCCGACGCCGGACCATCCACTGCTCGACTCGAACGAGCGGAAGTTGGCCCACTCGGAAAGGTTTGTCTTGCCGAGAATCACGGCCCCATTCGCGCGCAGGTTTGCCGCCACAGTCGAGTCTCGAGCCGCAGGCGCACCGAAAAGCGCGAACGAGCCGGCGGTCGTCTGCATCTTGTCGCCCGTGTCGATGTTGGCTTTGAGCAGAACCGGAATGCCCATCAACGGCCCGAGATTCTTGCCGGCGGCTCGTGCCTGGTCGGCGGCCTTGGCCATCGACAGAGCATCCGGGTTGAGCTCGATGACCGCGTTGACACCAGGCCCTTCACGGTCGAGATCCTGGATCCTGTTGATGTAATAGTTGGTCAGCCCAACTGAACTGAGCTGGCCCGACGCCATCAATGATTGAAACTGCGAGATCGTGAACTCGTTGAATTGCGTCGGCGCCGAACTCGTGCCCGCCGTCGCTGACCCCATCGCCGAGGCCGCAAGCGAAAGAGCCGCGGCAGCAATCAACACTCGCATTCGCATAGTCACCACTCCTCCAATGCCAATGCGCCAGCCCCCCAGCCAGCAGTAAGGGCAGGTTTATCACTTTCACACCGAAATGCAAATAGGCGGTCAGCTGCACCTGGAAAGCCGGCTCAGCCCGCCGATTCATCGTGGATACTTAGGTGGCCGCTTCACGGCTGACGACGTACATGGAGGTTGGACTTGTGAGTGAGGCACCATGGCGCTTCTGCAGGATCTAATCCGCTCGATCGCCGACGGCATGGTCGAGGTGATCGACCTCACCGCCCCTCTCTCTGAAAAGACGCCGATCATCCAGCTGCCGGCGCCGTTTGCCAACACCAGGCGCTTCGAGCTGACGCAGATCAGCCGCTACGACGAGCGCGGACCTGCGTGGTACTGGAACGACATCTCAACCGGCGAGCATGTGGGCACGCATTTCGATGCACCGATCCACTGGGTGACCGGTCGAGAAGGAAAGGACGTCTCCCAGGTGCCGGCGCGTCAACTGATCGCTCCGGCCGCGGTCATCGACAAGTCCCAGGAGTGCTCGGCGAACCCCGACTTCCTGCTTCAGGTCTCCGATGTCGAGGTGTGGGAGCGCGAACATGGACCGCTGCCGGAGGGAGGGTGGCTCCTCTACCGTACGGGCTGGGACGCCCGGGCAGATGACCAGCGGCGTTTCCTGAACGCCGATGACACAGGGCCCCACACTCCGGGCATCTCGGTCGAGTGCGCAAAGTGGCTGGCCGCGGAGGCACCGGTCATCGGGGTCGGCGTGGAGACCGTCGGCACCGACGCCGGAAAGGCGCACAGTTTTGATCCCGCCTTTCCATGCCACGCCTTTCTGCTGGGTGCCGGCAAGTACGGACTCACGCAGCTCGCCAACCTGGCCAGCCTCCCCCCGACGGGAGCCGTCGTAATTGCGGGGCCGCTGCCCATCACGCGTGGTTCCGGCAGCCCGGCGCGCGTGCTCGCACTGGTCGAACGGTAAAGCCCCCGGTGCGGGTCGCCGAAGCCATCGGGCGCGCGCTGGCCCAGCTGGGCGTAAGGGATTTCTTCGGGTTGGTCGGAAGCGGCAACTTTCACCTGACCAACGCGCTACAGGCGAGCGGAGCACGGTTCGTGGCAGCCCGGCACGAGACTGGCGCGGTCACCATGGCCGACGCGTATGCCCGCGCCTCTGGACGATTGGGGGTCTGCACGGTTCACCAGGGACCCGGCGTCACCAACGCCCTGACGGGCCTCACCGAATCCGCCAAGAGTCGCACCCCATTGCTGCTGTTGGCAGCCGAGGCGACGTCGCCGCATTCCAATTTCTTCATCGACGACCGCGGATTGGCCGCGGTGGCCGGCGCGGCGCACCGGAGTATCAGCGCCGCAGACACGGCGGTGAGCGAGGTCGTCGAAGCGGCGCAATTTGCCATTCACCAGCGCAGTACGGTGGTCATGTCTCTGCCGCTCGACTTGCAGGCTGCAGAATGCGCGGCCCCTGGCACCCTGCCTCAATTGACGTTGGCAGAACCCCGCGCCGCACCTGCGGCAGATATCGATTCGCTGGCCAGGTTGCTTCAATCCGCTCAGCGGCCGCTGCTCCTCGCCGGCCGTGGTGCCGTCCTGTCGGGAGCGAGTGCGCCGGTCGAACTCCTGGCCGACAAGACCGGCGCACTTCTGGCCACGTCTGCAGTCGCATACGGCCTTTTCAGCGGCAATCCCTGGAATCTCGGGATCTGTGGCGGTTTCTCGTCGCCTACGGCGGCGGACCTCATCGCGGAGTCGGACCTCATCGTCGCTTTCGGGGCTTCGCTGAACATGTGGACGACGCGTCGCGGGAGCCTCGTCAAGGCCGGCACACGGATCGCGCAGGTGGATCTCGACCCCGCGGCCATAGGGGTTCACCAGCCGGTTGACCTTACGGTCGTAGGCGACAGTGCGGCGACCGCTTCTGCCGTCAGTGAGGTTCTGGCAACTTACAGGTCTCAGGGCCGTCGCACCGAGGAGATGCGAGAGCGCATCCGCCGCGGCGGCTGGCGCGACCACCCATTCGACGACGTGTCCGGAGACGGTCAGATCGACCCCCGTACGCTCAGCATGGCGCTGCACGAGCTGCTCCCACGAACTCGAACGCTCGCCGTGGATTCCGGACACTTCATGGGATGGGCGCCCATGTACATGGACGTCCCGGATGGCCGGTCCTTTGTCTTCACGCAATCGTTCATGTCCATCGGCCTCGGACTGGCGACAGGTCTGGGGGCCGCCGTCGCTCGACCCGATCGCTTGACGGTGGTGGCGCTGGGGGACGGCGGAGCTCTGATGAGCTTGCCCGAGCTGGAGACTCTCGGGCGGCTGGGTCTCGACGTGCTGGTGGTCGTATACAACGACGCCTCCTACGCGGCCGAGGTCCACCATTTCGCACATGAGCACGCCCCGATGGATGCGGTTCGCTTCCCAGACACAGACTTCGCTGGGCTGGGAAGGGCTCTCGGCCTGGAAGCCGCCACGCTCAGAAGCGTCGCCGACCTGGAGGTAGTGAAGGACTGGCTCGGTCGTGACCGGCCCAGGCCTCTGCTTCTCGACGCCAAGGTACGGCCAACGGTCGTAGCGGAGTGGCTTGAGGAGGCCTTTCGCGGCCACTGACGGCTATGATCGGTCGCGGGAAGCCAGATGAGCCGCGCCGCCGCGAAGCTCGTCCAGTCGGAGCTCGACAGACTGGTCACGTTGATCGAAGTCAGTCGCGCCCTCACGGCTGAGCTCGACCTCCAGGAAATCATCCACCGCATCCTCGAGGGTGCGATCCGCGTCCTCCCCGCCGCCGAGGCGGGGATCCTGTTCCTCTACGACCCCCAAAAGCACGCTCTCGTCGTCAACCACGCCATCGGTTTCGATCCCCGCGTCTACGAGCTGACGGTGAAGCCTGGCGAGGGCCTTTCCGGCCGAGCGTTTCTCAGCCGGCGCGCCGAGATCTATCCACACAAGCACGAAGTCAAAGCGGTGATGGGCGCCGCCCAGCCGATGAACCTGAAAACGTTTCAAGAAGCCAGCGGCGGCACCGACTACCCCCAGAGCGCAATCTGTGCGCCCCTCGTGTACAAGGGTGAGGCGCTGGGCGCGATGGTGATCGAGAACTTTTACAGGCCCGAGGTCTTCCAACCCTTCGACGTCCAGCTGCTGGACGCCCTCGCGCAGGCGGCGGCGGTGGCGATCGTCAATGCGCGGCTCTACGCCGCCGAGCATGAGTCGCGGCTTCGCCTCGAGGCCCTCAACGACGAGATCCGCTCCCAGCGCGATCAGCTCGAGCGCCGCCTCCAGGTCCAGGATTCACTGGCCGAGGTCGTCCAGGACGACCTCCCGCTCAGCGCTCTCGCCACCCGGCTTGCGCGGATCACACACGCATCGGTTTTCTTGAGTGACGCCCTGTATCGAGTGCGCGCGTGCGATACGGCGTCGCCGGCGTCGACACTGCGAGAGGTGGACATGGCCGCGTGGACTGTGCTGCAGCCGCTCCTGCGTCAGGCGGCCGAGACTCGCGCCCAGATGCGGCTCTCGCCGGAAGGGAATCGCGAGCTGCTGATCTCCCCGGTTTCCGCGGGTCCCGAGGCGCTTGGCTTTGTGATCCTCGACGCCCGGCATCGCAAGCTGGATGCGGTCGACTCTGCGGCGGCCGACTCGGCGGCCATGATCGCCGCAGCCAGGTTCTTGCGCGAGCGTGCGCTCGAGGAGGGCGAGATCAGGCGCCGCGGCGACGTCCTCGAACGGCTGCTCAACGGTGACGTCCCGGCCGGCGCTGACGCGCTCCGTCAAGCGCAGGGGCCGCTCCGCTTGGTGGTAGGAACCTTGCGGGCGGTTGGCGACACCCAGCACGACAGCGCCCCGCGAGTGCTGCGCACGATGCTCGCGCTGACCCAGGAGAAGCTGGCCCTCGACGGCCCCGTGACCGTGGCGTTGAAAGACGGGCACGTGGTGGCGATCCAGTCACTCGCGGGCCGGCCGACCGGTAGCGAGGAGCCGCTCGCCGCGCTCGAGGAAGCCGCCGAGCGCCTCAAGGTGCTGGCCCCGGAATGGCGGGCTGTCTACGCGGTGCAGGACGAGGTGGCTGACCTCACTGGTCTGGCTCCCGCTCACCACGAGGCGCGGCTTGCCATCCAACTTCGCGAGAAACTCGGTCGCGCCGAGCCCGTGTTCAGGGTCCGCAGCCTGGGTGCTTACCGGCTGATCCTGCAGGCGGCGTCCGGCGCCGACATCATTCAGGTCTGCCAAACGACGCTGCGCAACGTGATCGACCATGACCGGCGGCGAGGCTCGGCATTGCTCGAGACATTTCGGGTCTACCTGGACGCCGGAGCTTCGGTCTCGGCCGCGGCGGCGCGCCTGCGCGTGCATCCCCATACGGTGGAGTACAGGCTCGAGCGCCTCCAGGAGCTGAGTGGCCGCAGCCTTCGCCAGTCCGAAGGCCGTTTGACGCTCGAGCTCGCGCTTCGCGTCCTGGATTCAGCCCAGGTTCTGTAGCTTTCCCCAGCGATCTGGCTGGAACCTTGTGCGACCAGCCATAGACGGGCCCTTGGGTCCATGGTGTGATTGCCTCAACTCTTAGGGGAGGTGGATCTCTATGGCTACGGCTACGGCTACAGGCACGGCCAGCCTCACAGTCGAGGAGCGGCTCGCCCGCGGCCCGATCTTACGTGGCGATACGCGCACGCTCGTGGGTTCCCTGCTGTTGGCGGTGGCGTTCTCGGCCAACATGCAGATCACCGAGCGACTGGACCAGATCTGGACCGGGGGTCTGGGTGTTCCGCTAGGGCACACGTTCGCGCAGCTGTGGTGGCCCACCGCGGCGATTTACTTTGGCCTGACCGGCGCGCTGATCGTGGCCAACTTCAACCCGATCATCGCAGTCCTGAGTGCAACGCACCCATTGGCATGGTCGTTCTTCTTCCTCAACATGGCTGAGCTGATCCCTCTCGCGTTTTTGTTTCGCGCCCACCTGAAGCGCAACCCTGACATTGGATTCGTTCCGTTCATGATCTACATCGGCATATGCGACCTGTTCGTCAACGTCGTGCAGGCGCTGGGCCTCTACGTGGTCGTGCTGAAGCTCGGTTTCGGCCAGATCGTGGTCCTCTTCTTCTGGCAGTGGCTGATGGCGGTGATCATCGGCGGGCCCATGGGTTATGCCTTCTACCGCGCCGTCAGGCGCGCGGGCGTTTTCCAGTGAGGTTGTGAGATGAACCGGGAGTACGTTTGGGCGATAGTCGGAGGCGTGATTGTCGCGGTGATCGGAGTCGGGTTCCTCTACCTGGGCGCTTCAGGCGTGATGCCGAAAGCCTTCGGTCTCTTTGACATGAGCAACCTGGGAGTCCGAGCCGTGGTAACGGCGATCCTGATCGTGGTTGCCGTCGGGCTGTTCCTGGCCTACCGCGGCACCGCGGGAAAACCGAAACCTTAGAAGGACGCGGCGAGCATCCTGAATGGACCCCATTGTCTTGGACGGGGTTGGGTTTGCCTTCCCCGGCCTTCCACCGATGCTGCATGGCGTGAACCTCACGGTCGGCGAGGGCGAGGTGGTCGCTCTCGTCGGACCGACCGGGTGCGGAAAGTCCACGCTCCTCCACATCTGCGCCGGTGTGATCCCCCATTTCATCACCGGGGAGCTGACCGGCAGCGTGCACATCTTCGGAACGAATACCCGCGACAGCACGCTGGCGAAGATCGCGGCCAACATCGGTACGGTGACCCAGGATCCTGAGAACCAGCTTTTCAACCTCATCGTGGCGGACGAGATCGCGTGGGGGATGGAGAACCGAGGCTTTGAGCGTAGCGAAATTCGCCGCGGGCTGAACCGCGCGCTCGAGTTCTTCCGCATCCCGCACCTCCGCGACCGCATCACATACGATCTCAGCGGCGGCGAGAAGCAGAGGGTCGTGCTGTCCGCCAATTACGCTCCCGCCCCCAAGCTGTTCGTGCTTGACGACCCGACGTCTCAGCTCGACCCGATAGGCGCCCAGCAGGTGTTGACCGGAATCCAGGCGCTCGCAGAGAGCGGGCACACGATCCTCCTGGTCGAGTCGAAGCTGGAGGAGATCTGGTCGCTGGTCGACCGGGTTGTCCTCCTCAACCACGGCACCATCGAGCTGGACGCGCCGCGGGCGCAGCTCGATCGCCACCTGGATACGTTCATCGAGGCCCGAGTGCCATTGCCACAGCTGGTCGAGCTGGGCGCCCGCCTGCGCGAAAGGGGCGTCTCTGTGCCGGCGTTGCCTCCGGATCCAGACAGTGCCGCGCCGCTGCTCAACAGCGTGCGCGTCATGCCAGCACCGTCGGAGCGACCCGCCAACAACACGCGGCCGCCCAGGGTAAAAGTGCAGTCGATCAGCTACACCTACCCGCCGCCCCGGCGCACGCAGGCGCTGATCGGCATCGACCTGGAAATACCGGCGGGTTCCGTGGTGGGGGTTGTGGGTCAGAACGGAAGCGGCAAGACGACGCTGGCGCGCTGCCTTAGCGGACATTTGAAGCCGACTTCAGGCACGGTGCGTGTCGATGGGAAGGACGTGCAGCGGATGTCGGTGCGCGACCGCGCCGCGACCGTCGGTTACGTGTTCCAGAACCCGGACCACCAGATCTTCAAAGACCCTGTGGTCGAAGACGTCGTGTTCGGACCAATCAACCTTGGTGCGTCGCGCGAGAAAGCCATGGAGTCTGCCGAGCGGGTGCTGCGAGGGCTCGACCTGTGGGATGTGCGGAACGTGCATCCATTCCGGCTTTCCAAGGGTGGACGTCAGCGTCTCGCCATCGCCGCCATCGCGGTGATGCAGCCACCGGTGATGATCATCGACGAGCCAACCACGGGCCAGGATTTGCAGGAATCACACGCCATCATGGCCTTGCTGGTGGACCTCGCCCGCGAAGTCGGCCAGACCGTGATCGTCATCACCCACGCGATGCACCTGGTCGCAGCCCACTGCGACCTGATGGCCGCTTTGTGTGAAGGCCGGCTGATCGCCTTCGGCCCCCCCGACCAGGTGTTTCGCGACGAAGAGCTGCTGCGCCGCACCTACGTCAAGCCGCCGGCGGTGACCGCGCTGGGCAACCGTCTCGGCATGGAGCCTCGGCCTTTGACGCTGGAGGACGCCCTCGAGCGTCTGGCGGGGCCCTCGCTGAAGGTGGCGGGCGCGTGAGACCTCTGTACCAATTCAGCGGCCAGGACTCGTTTCTACACCGGCTCGACCCTCGGACGAAGCTGATCTTTGTCTTCTGTTACCTGCTGATCAGCTTCTTGGTCCCCCAGCCCTGGGTGCTGTTCTTCTTGCTGATCGCGGCGATCTGGTTCCTGGCCGGCATTCCGCCGACTGAGTACTACCCCTTCCTCTTATTGATGCTGCCCATCATGGTGGCGATCACCCTCGTGCACATCTTCCTCATCGAAGGGGCGCCGTATTTCTGGGCGGCGCAGGCAGGGCCGGTCCACATCAGCGCTTCCCGCCCTGGGCTGCACGTTGGGCTCGACCTTGGCTTTCGCCTCGGCACGATGGGCCTCGCCTTCACTCTTTTCGCCATGACCACAGAGCCCTTCCAGTGGGGCATGTCGATGTACAGGTGGGGTCTGCCGTACAAGGTGGCTTTCATGTTCGCCTTCGCGATCCGGCTCTACCCGCTGATCCAGGAAGAGTTCCTGGTCATCCAGCGGGCTCTCAAGGCGCGGGGCTCCAATGCGCTGAGCTCGTTCAACCCGTTCGTCTTCTTTCCGGGAGTGGTGACGTCGGCCGTGCCGCTCGGCCTCGGCGCCATCAGACGCAGCCAGGACATTGCGATGGCGATGGAGCTGCGGGGACTCAATCTGCCGGACGAGCTGGGCCGGCCACGCGTGCTGTTTCGAGATGTCCGTTTGCGTCCGATCGACATAGTGCTCATGTGCGCCTGTGTAGGAATTCTCGTCGCGCTGCTTGGCGCGCGGCTGTTCACCAACTGGCTCCCGCGATAGGGAGGAACGCTCAGGAGGTCTGAAATGCGAATCCTTGTGATCAACCCGAACACCACCCAGGCGATGACGGATGAGATCCATCACGTGGCGAAGGCCGCCGCGTCGCCGGGAACCGAGATCGAGACGGTGCAGCCAAAGGGCGGCCCTCGGTCAATCGAGGGCAATGCGGATGAGGTGCTTGCCGCCTACCACACCCTCGACGTCGTCGCCGGCTCCAAGGGCAAGTACGACGCATACGTGATCGCCTGCTACGGCGATCCAGCACTGGCAGCCTGCCGCGAAGTCTCGTCTGTGCCGGTGATCGGCATCGCCGAAGCCTCTTTCCACATGGCCGGACTGGTCGCTTACAAGTGGTCGATCGTGTCGGTGCTGCCCCGCGTCAAGCCGCTGCTCGAAGAGCTCGTCGCGCGCAATGGGATGGAGAAGCACTGCGCGTCCATCAGATGCACCCCTTTGACCGTGCTCGAGATCGAGGAGGACATCGAGCGGACCAAACGCATGATGGTGGATGAGGGCCGCAAGGCAATCGACGAGGATGGAGCGGAGGCGATCTTGCTCGGTTGCGCCGGGCTTGGACCGTTGGACAAGTGGATGCAGCAGCAGTTGGGTGCGCCGGTCCTCGACGGTGTCGCTTGCGCGGTCAAGCTGGCGGAAGGTCTGCACGGATACGGGGTCACCACCTCAAAGGTGGCGGCATACAAGGACCCGGAGCGCAAAGAGCTTGTCGCCTGCCCGGTTTCGCTGGCAGGCGTCTACCAGCGCGAAGCTGCCCACGTCTAGAGGAAGGAAACGGAGGTCCAGATATGAAGCTTGCCGGCGTTGACGTAGGCGGCACGTTCACCGATGTGATCGTCGTCGACACGGATTCCAAGGCCGTTCGCATCCACAAGGTGCCTAGCACGCCGGACGACCCATCCGAAGGTCTGCTCGAGGGCTTGCGCTCCGCGGGCGATGACTCGTTGGGGGTTGAGTTTCTCGCTCACGGGACCACGATCGCCACCAATTCACTTCTCCAGTACGACGGCGCTCAGGTCGGAATGATCACCACCAAGGGCTACAGAGATGTACTCCACATCGCTCGCCACCAGCGACCCCTTCACTACTCGATCCAGATGGAGGTGCCCTGGCAGGATCGCGCGCTGATCCGCCGCCGCCACCGCAAGGTGGTCACCGAGCGGCTCGGACCGAAGGGCGAGGTCGTAACTCCTCTCCAGGAGGAAGAGGTAGCCGACGCCGCCAGGGAGCTCAAGGAAGCGGGGGTGTCGTCGATTGTCATCGGCTTTCTCAACAGCTACCGCAATCCGGAGCACGAAGAGCGGGCCCGCTCGATCGTCGAAGAGGTATACCCCGAGGCATTCATAACCACGTCAGCCAGCGTCTTTCCCCAATTTCGCGAGTACGAGCGATTTACCACGGCGGCCATCAATGGTTTCGTCGGCGTCAAGGTGCGCAACTACCTCGTTCACCTGCGTGAGCGCATGCGCAAGGAGGGGGTGAAGGCGGAGCTGCGCCTGATGCGGTCCAACGGAGGTGTCGCGACAGAAGAGTTTGCGGCGCGCTACCCCGCGACTCTGCTTCTGAGCGGCCCTGCCGCAGGGGTCCTGGCCGGCGCTCACATCGGCAATGCGTGCGGCCGAACCAAGCTGATCACGTTTGACATGGGTGGGACCAGCGCCGACATCGGCATCGTCACACCGCGTGGAATCAGCGAAGCTACCGCGCGCGACACATGGATCGCCGGCTACCCGGTGCTGATCCCGATGATCGACGTGCACACGGTCGGTGCGGGCGGAGGCAGCGTGGCGTACATCGACCCTGGCGGCGCGTTCCGTGTCGGACCGCGCAGCGCAGGTGCCCGTCCCGGGCCCGCCTGTTACGGAACCGGCGGCACCGAGGCAACCGTCACCGATGCGAACCTCGTGCTCGGCAGGCTGCGTCCAGACCATTTCCTCGGTGGGGCGATGTCGGTCAAGCCCGAGCTCGCCGAAACCGCGATTGCCACGTTGGGGTCGCGCCTTGGCCTGTCGGCGCTGGACGCCGCGGCCGGTGTGGTGACCCTGGTGAACCACAACATGGCGAACGCGATCCGGTCACGCACTATCCAGAAAGGCCACGATCCGCGTCAGTTCACGCTGGTGGCGTTCGGAGGGGCAGGCCCGCTGCATGCGGCAGACCTCGCCCGCTCGCTCGAGGTGCCCGAGGTGATCGTGCCCCTGTATCCGGGCATTACCTCCGCCATGGGTTTGCTGAGCACCGATCTCAAGTACGACCTGATCCAGAACGAGTTCATGCTCGACAGCGAGGCGGACCTGGATCGCATCAACCGCGACTTCAAGCGGCTTGACGCGGACGCCCGGGCGCAGCTCCAACGAGACGGCGTCGCCGACGGTGGCGCCCAAATTCTGCACGCTGCTGACTGCCGATACGTCGGTCAGGGCTACGAGCTGAGAGTGCCGATGCCGAACGGCGAGCTCGGCCCGGACGGCATCCAGCACTTCTGGGATGAGTTCAACCGCCTTCACAAGGAGGAATACGGGCACGCCTTCCCGGGCAATCCCATCGAGCTGGTGAACATCCGGGTCGTGGCCAGCGGCCGGCTGCCCAAGATGCCGGAGGTCCCGCCGCCCGACTCCGGAAACATCAAGGCTGCGCAGCTCGCCTCGGCCGACGTCTACTTCGCCGACAAAGGCGGCGCGCTGAAGGCGCAGAAAGCGCAGTTCTACGAACGAGCCAAGCTCCCGGTCGACGCGCGTGTCAGCGGGCCGGCCGTACTGCTGCAGGTCGATTCGACAACGCTGGTCCCGCCCGGCGCGAGCGCCGAGGTGCTGAAGACCGGCGATTTGCTAATCCGCGTCTAGGAGGTCAACAATGGCGATTGCCGCGCCCGCAGTCGACGTCATCGAATATGAGCCGGGAAAGCCGCCGGCCAAAGCCATCGATCCCGTTACCGCTCGCGTCATCGCGGGAGCCCTGGACAGCATCGCGCTCGAGATCGGTCACAAGCTGACGCGAATGTCCTACTCCTCGATCATTCGGGAGTCCGAAGACTTCGGCGCCGCGCTGCTCGACGTGAACGGGCGCCAGATCTGCGAGTGCGCGCTTTCGACGCCTCT
>VBHB01000030.1 GCA_005880315.1 Chloroflexota bacterium
GTGCGATTTGGAAACGTTGTGGGGAGCCGGGGCAGCGTGGTGCCGCTGTTCGAGCGACAGATCGAGGTGGGGGGGCCGGTGACGATCACCCACCCGGACGTGTCGCGATACATGATGACCATCCGCGAAGCGGCGTCCCTCGTGTTGAGCACGCTCGCGATCAGCAGCCCGGGCCACCTGTACATGCTCGACATGGGAGAGCCGATCAGGATCCTGGACCTGGCCAACGACCTCATCCGCTCGCGGGGATTGAGGCCGGGCATCGACATCGAGATCGTGTTCACCGGCCTCCGGCCTGGGGAGCGGCTGACGGAAGAGCTGCTGGCCCCGGACGAGGGATGGCGCGCGACGACCCACCCGGCGATCCGTGAGGTGGTGTCACCTGCGTTGAGCTCTCGAGAGGACATCGCGTGGACGGTCGAGCGGCTCGAGGGGCTGGCCCACGAGAGAAAGTCGGACGACCTGGTGCGGGCACTGAAGAACGCGGTGCGGGCGCCGGCGGTCCAGGTCGAAGAGCAGGTTCCCACCGAGCGGGCCAAGAAGTCGCTGCCGGACAAGTGACCAGGAGCCGGGCCGAGCTGGCGCCGGTGGCCGCCGTCATCGCGATCTCGGGCGCCGTCGCCGGCGCTTATTTCGCGAACCGCCCGCATCTCGACATCTTTCCGGACACGCCCGTGTACGCGGCCGTCGCGGACCACCTGCCCTCGTCGTTCATAAGTGCCGGCCGCCTGCCCGGCTACCCGGTGCTGATGGCAATTTCGTCGTGGCTGCCGGGAGGCCGCGATGTCGCCCTGGTCGTGCTGCAGTGCCTGATGTTCGTCGCGGCGGTCGTCTTCATCTACTTGATCGCGCGCGTGGCGCTGGGCCATGCGTGGGTCGCGTTCGTGGTGGCGTTCCTGATCGCAACGGATCTGCTGATGGCCGGATTCGCGAGGATCGCCATGAGCGAGACGATCGCGGTCTTCCTCACCACCGGCGTCGCGCTAGCGGCGGTGGCCTATTTGCGCAGCGCCCAGCTCAAGCATTTGTGGCTCACGGCTGCCCTGATGGCCGCGCTGCTGCTGACGCGGCCGGAGTATGCGTTCCTCGGGATCGTCCTGTTGCCATATCTGCTCGTGGTGATGTGGCGCCGCGGCCAGCTCGACAGAAGGTTGCTGGCGCAGGGCGCCGCGAGCGTGGCGATGGTGGTGCTGGTCGTGGTCGGGTATTCGGCCGCCAACTGGATCGTGAATGGATACCTGGGCATCAGCAACATCGGCAACGTCGCGCTGCTGGGCAAGGTGATGGTCTACAGGATGGAAGGCGAAGCGCCCCCGCCGTACGACCGGTACACGGCGCTTGTCTCGGCCATCGGCCCCGCCGCGGGCCCGTGGCCGCTGATGCAGATCGCGCCGTTCAACGACCCGAACCACCAGCTCGCCGGCGACTTCGCGCGCGCGGTGGTCGAGAAGGATCCGGTGGGATTCGCGAACCACACGTTCGGCACCATCCTCACGTCGAGCACCGACTACGACGCCGTCTATTTGCGAATCAACGATCAAGGTGCCTTCGCTCCCGAGCTGCACAAGCTTCTGGCTCTCGACGAGCGGCGATACGCGGCATTCGTCCTGGTGCCGGCGCTGGCCCTGGTGTGGCTGGTCTTCGGCCTGGTCGCCCGCCCCGAAAATCATCGAGCGCAGGTGATGGGCGCGATGAGCGTGATCGTCATCTACGGAACCCTGACCGCAGCCGCGGGCACGTTCGACGAGTTCGGCCGCATCCACATGCCCATCAACGGCCTGAGCACGCTGCTGGTGGTCGGAAGTCTTTTCTTCAACCTCGAGCTCGCGTACAAGCTTCGCAACCTGACCGCGCTGATCCCCTTATGGGTCGCCGCAATCAAAATCGCGTACATAGCACTGATTCCCATCGTGCATTCGACGCGAATCACTGCCGTCGCCCTCGCCGCGATCGCCGTCCTGCAGGCACTTGTGCTCGTGGGCTGGTCTACGCGGCCCACCGCAGCCCAGGTCCCCGCGCCCGCCTCATAACGACACGCTCGGGCGGTACGAACCGAAACTCGCGGCCTTTCTTGATGACCTGCCATCCGCCTTCATGCACGAGCCGATGATGGAAATAGCAGAGAAGGACAAGGTTGTCGAGGGTGGTCGGCCCGCCCCTCGCCCAAGCCACGAAGTGATGTGGCGTCGACCAGCTGACACGACGATCGCATCCAGGCCACCGGCATCCGCCATCTCGTTTACCAAGGGCCGTTCGCGTCGGCCCGGAGATAACTCGCGTGGCCCGCCCGACATCGATCACCATCGAGTCGGCGAGCAGGACGCGAGTCATGGTGCAGTCGCAGGAGACGCGCTCCAGCGTGCGAGTCGACAAAGGAAGCGAGAGCTCGAAGTCCGCCGGCGGCGCGCCGAGCTCGTTCTTCAAGCCTTCCAGCGTCGTCGTGACCGTGACGTGAGGCCTGACCCCATTGCGCCGAGGAAGAGTGCCCTGGTCCAAGCCATGGTTGACGAACTCGCCGATCGCGTCCGCCATACGCTGGGAAGGTTTCCGATCATCTTCTGGACCCTGCTTCTTCGCCAGCGGTTCCAGCGCCTTTTTCAGAGCAGATCCGGACACGGGGTCGAGCACACCATCGATGACGTGCATGCCGTCGGCCAGCCTGCTGATGTGCAGCCGGCGCCGGGAGAAGTCAGCCTCGCCCTCATTGAAGAAGCCGTCGGGGTTGCAAACATGCCAGGCGGTGCGGCAGAGATCGTTCAGCTCTTTGAAGGTGCACCACCTCGCTTTGTCGAGCATGTCCTCCTCATCGAAGAGGTCCTTCTTGTCCTCGAGCTTCCTGCGCAAGTGACACAGCAAGGATGTCGACTGATAGCTGATCTCGCCCGAGCCCAAAGCGGCCGCGATCTTGGGCAGCTCCTCGAGCTGCTCGCCGACGCAGAGACGATCGCCTGCAGAAGTCTGCGACATGCCGCACGTCAGCCCAATCCAGGTCGCCGCGCCGACGTGGCCGCCGACGAGGTGTTCGCCGGCTTTCTGAGACTCGCGCGCCTCGACAGCGAACTCACCCTCGAGCGCGTCGACAACGACGCGCAGACGCTTGAAATCGACCCGGCGCTCCGAGCGCGCCTGAAACTTGCGCACCGCGAGCTCCAGCTCTTCGAGGTCACCACCCCCACACCCCACTGTCATGAAGGTAGTGTACCAAACAAACGTTTGTAGGTCAAGAAAAAGGACGAAATTAATTTCAGAAATCAGGAAAGACTGGCCCCTCCCGGCGCTCCGCGCCACCCTCCCCGAAAACCGGGGAGGGCGAGCACTAACTCAAAGCATTTTCATGGCCCCGCGTCCGTCTTCGCAACGCAGTCACGCCAAGCCTTCCGTCAGCCTCCAGACCCACCCCAACCACCCTCGTCCCAGCCCAACCCTCGTCACATCCACTGCGTGCGTGCTTACAGCCACCCGGCCGCGCCCAACCACCCACTTCCCAGTCTCGTCCCACGCCCCAGCCCCACCAGGCGTCCTGTGAGCCTCCAGACTC
>VBHB01000036.1 GCA_005880315.1 Chloroflexota bacterium
CCGCTCCCGTTCTGGGTATGCGAGAGCTGTGAAGAGCAGCGCTGCGTGAGCTCTGCGGCTGAAATCGGCCTCAAGGATGACGCCGATCTGCACCGGCCGTACATCGACGCGGTAACGATTCCATGCGCGAAATGTGGCGGCGTCATGCGACGGATACCGGACGTGCTCGACACCTGGTTCGATTCCGGATCGATGCCGTTCGCCCAGCGCGGTCATCCGCGCCACGGCTCCAAAGAGTTCGAGGAGACGTTCCCAGCCGACTTCATCGCCGAGGCTCTCGATCAGACGCGGGGGTGGTTCTACTCGCTGCTGGCGATATCCACGCTCCTGTTCAAGCAGAACGCCTATCGGAACGTCATCTGTCTGGGCCTCGTGGTCGATCCGAAGGGCAAGAAAGCATCCAAATCGCGCGGCAACGTGCTCGACCCGAATTACCTTTTCGACACGTACGGCTCCGACGCCGTGCGCTGGTACTTCTACACGTCGACTCAGGTGGGCGAGAACTACCGCACGGGTGACGCGGCGCTGAAAGAGGTCGTGCAGCAGCTCTTCATTCCCCTCTGGAACTGCTACTCGTTCTTCGTCACGTACGCCCGGCTCGATGAGTTCGACCCGTCGGCGCCGCAGGTGCCGGTGGCCGAGCGCCACGTGCTCGATCGATGGCTGCTGTCGCGGCTCGCCGGCCTGGTCGACGGTGTGACCACGGGTCTCGACCGCTACGACGCCAACGAGCCGGCCAGAAAGATCCAGCGATTCGTCGACGATCTGTCCAACTGGTACGTCCGAAGGTCCCGGCGCCGCTTCTGGAAGTCCCAATCGGACCGCGACAAGCTCGCTGCCTACCAGACCCTCTACGAGACGCTGTCGACGATCAGCCAGCTGATGGCGCCATTCGCGCCATTCATGTCCGAGGCGATGTTTCGCAACCTGTCGCAGGGTCGTTCCGTACACCTGAGCGACTTCCCCGACGCGCTGACCTGGCACGACCCCGAGGTCGAGGCGAGCATGGCCCGGGCCAGGCAGGCGGTGGAGGCAGGGCTCGCGGCGCGCGACGCCGTTCGGATCAAGGTCCGGCAGCCGCTCGCCTCGATCGCGCTGCCCGGCGATCCGCTGCCGGAGGACGTGGCGGCGATCGTTCGCGAGGAGCTGAACGTGAAGAAGACCACGTTCGGGGCGGCCGAGGTCCAGCTCGACACCGAGATCACCGAGGAGCTGAAGCTCGAAGGGCTGGCCCGCGAGGTGGTGCGCTTGATCCAGGACCGGCGCAAGAAGACTGGTCTCAACGTGGAAGACCGCATCGTCACCTGCTTCGAAGCCGATGGCCTGCTCCAGCGCGCCATCGAAAAGCACGCCGACTACATCAAAAACGAGACACTGTCGGCGGCCATCGAGCACGGCAAGGGCGATGGCTGCGAGGGCGAGCAGCTGTTGCTGGAAGGAGAGCAGATCTGGATAGGGCTGAGGCGAAGCTGAAACCGAACCCCGGGCGTGCGCTCTTCTTCGCTGTGGCGATCATCGTGATCGTCCTCGACCGCATCACGAAGAGCATCGTCACCGCATCGGTGCCCTACGGCACGGAGGTCCCGCTGCTGGGCAACCTCGTGGGCATCACGAATGTCCGCAATGCGGGCGCCGCGTTCGGCGTCGCGCCGGTCGGGCCGTGGTTCTTCTTCGCGGCTTCTTTGGTGGTGTCGATCGCGCTCATCGTGTACGTCATGCGCCAGCCTGGCGACATTCGAGCGAACGCGATCCTCGGCCTCATCCTGGGTGGCGCGCTGGGCAACGCGTTCGACCGCGTCATCAATGGAGGCGGAGTCACCGACTTCATCAACTTCCATTTCTGGCCCGTCTTCAACCTGGCCGACTCGGCCATCAGCATCGGTGTCGTGCTGCTGCTCGTCGGGTACTTGATACGCAAACCCAACGCCGCCTGATCGCACAGGCCGCAGCGCCCCGGCTCGATCGCTTCATCGCCGAGCATGCGAGCGACCTCAGCCGCGCGGCCGCCGCGCGCCTCATCAAAAGCCACCTGGTTCTCGTCAACGGCAAGGCGGCCGATCCTTCCGATCGGGTGTCCCCCGGGGACGTGGTCGAGCTCGAGATCCCCGAGGCATACGCGCCAACCGCAACCGGCGAACAGATCCCGCTGGAGGTTGTCTACGAAGATGACGACCTGGTGGTCATCAACAAGCCCGCGGGCATGGTCGTGCACCCGGCGCCCGGCCACCACCATGGCGGGACGCTCGTGCACGCCCTGCTCGGACGGGGCGGCGCGTGGTCGACGGCAGGCGGTGAGACTCGGCCCGGCATCGTGCACCGGCTCGACAAGGGCACCTCAGGTTTGATCGTCGTCGCCCGCAACGACGTCAGCCATCGCGACCTGAGCACACAGCTCAGCGATCGGACGCTGAGCCGCACATACCTCGCGATCGCTCGAGGGCCCATCAAGACCGGCGCCGGCGAGCTCGAAGGCCCGATCGGCCGCCACCCCAGGGATCGCAAGCGCATGGCGGTGGTCGAGGGCGGAAGGTTTGCGCGCACGCGGTACCAGGTGGTCGAAAAACGGCGCACGCATACACTCCTGCGCTGTGACCTCGACACCGGTCGCACGCATCAGATCCGCGTCCACCTGGCGGCGCTCGGCCATCCGATCGCTGGTGATGCGGAATACGGAGGGCGCGGGCCGGGTGAACCCGACCGGCCGATGCTCCATGCCTGGCGACTGCGTCTACGTCACCCTCATACGAAAGCGGAGATGACCTTCGAGGTCACGCCCCCGGAGGACTTCCAGCGTTTTTGGGCCTCGGTCGAATGAGCGAAGGTCGAGGGCTGCTGGTCGTCATCTCGGGGCCCTCAGGAGTGGGCAAGGATACGGTCATCAAGCGGCTGCTCGAGCTCGATCCCAACCTCCGCTACTCGGTTTCCTATACGACCCGGCGGCCCCGCCCTGGCGAGGTCGACGGCGTCAACTATCACTTCGCGAGCCGCGATGAGTTCGAGCGGTTGATCCGCGAGGGTGCCTTCCTCGAGCACGCAACCTACGGCGGCAACCTCTACGGCACGCCATTCGCGCAGCTCGACCAGGAGCGTGCGGCCGGCCGTGACATCGTTCTCAAAATTGACGTCCAGGGCGCCGAGCAGGTTCGCAAGCGCGCCCCCGATGCGCTGCGCATCTTCCTCGCCCCTCCTTCCATGGACGAGCTCCTGAGGCGCCGGACGGAACGCCACAGCGAGGACCTGGGGGAGGGGGCGGCACGCCAGCATATCGCGCAAGCCGAGATGGCCCTTGCCCCGCACTTCGATCACGTGGTGGTCAATGACGACCTCGAGCGAGCGGTGAAGGAAGTGCTAGAGATCATCCAAGCCGCGCGCCAGCGCCAAACTTAGCCCATGCCTCTGGATTCAAGCCCCATACCGGATGAATTGAAAGGGCTGCGCATCGCCCTCCTGGTCGCGGGCGGGATCGCCGCCTACAAGATCGTCGACCTCGCTTCCGCGCTCACACAGGCGGGCGCCGACGTGAGGGTGGCCATGACCGCCTCTGCGACCAGGTTCGTGGGCGCCGCCTCGTTCCAGGGCGTCACCGGCAATCCCGTGCTCACTGGCTTATGGGCCGCCGACGGCCCTGCCGAGCCGCACGTCTTCCTCGGCGACTGGGCTCAGGTCACGCTGCTGGCGCCGGCAACCGCGAACATCATCAGCCGCGTCGCCAGGGGCCAGTCGGACGACATCGTGACTGCGACCCTGCTGGCGTCGCGAGGTCCGGTGGTGGTGGCTCCCGCAATGAATGACGCCATGTGGTCGAAGGCGCCGGTGCAGGAAAACCTTTCCACCCTCCGAGGCAGGGGCGTGACCGTAGTTGAGCCGGAGTCGGGTCACCTAGCGAGTGGGCATGTCGGCGCCGGCCGTCTTCCCGGCGCGGCGGCGCTGATGGACGCGCTCGCCTCAGCCGTCCGGTCGCGCTACGACCTGGCGGGACGGTGCGTAGTGGTCACCGCCGGCGGCACCCGCGAGCCGATCGACCCGGTCCGTTTCGTCGGCAACTACTCGAGTGGCAAGATGGGCTTTGCGGTCGCGGCAGCGGCCGCCGACCGTGGCGCTCGCGTGACATTGGTCACCACCGCGATGCATCCGGCGCACCCCGGCATCGATGTGCGTCCTGTCGAGACGGCGGACGAGATGCTGGAGGAGTTGAAGCGCGAGATCGCGGGGGCTGACGTGCTGGTGATGGCGGCGGCGGTCGCGGACTTCCGGCCCGCGCGCGTCGCCGACAACAAGATCCGGCGCGAGGAGACGCCTCGTCTGTCGCTCGACCTGGAACAAGTTCCAGACCTGGTCGCGGCACTCGGCAAGGAGAAAGATGCGCAGAAGGTGTTCAGGGTCGGCTTCGCCGCTGAAGGGTCGGACCTGGCGGCTAAAGCGCTCGAGAAGATGAAGAAGAAAGGGCTGCAGGCCATCGTTGCCAACGACATCTCGCGCAAGGACATCGCATTCGGCAGCGATCACAACGCAGGCGTGATGCTGTTCGCGGACGGGACCCGTGAGGACCTGCCCCGCATGACCAAGCGCGAGATGGCGGATCGTATCCTCGACCTGGTGCGCCCACGGTTGAACTCATGACGAGTTGCTCTACGCCGAGGTAGCGGTCGAGGCAGCGCGCGCCCTGGATCGCGAAACCTACACATACGCCGTCCCCGAGGGCGTCGACGTCGTGCCCGGGCATCGGGTCACGGTTCCCTTCGGCCGGCGAACGACCTACGGGTTCGTGGTCTCGCTTGGCACCGACGAGCCGGCCGTCGAGACGAAGCCCATTGCGGGAGCCGGCGACGAGCCGCTGCTCCTTCCGCACCAGGTTGCGCTCGCCCGCCTGGTTGCCGACCACTACTGGGTGCCGCTGATCGAATGCCTGCGGGCGATGCTGCCGCCTCGTGTGCGGTCGACGGGTTCGAGCGGATCGGGGGCGTCGACCCGGCAGCGGCGCCACAGCCGCCTGCTGGAGCTGGCCAACGGGCCAATCGCGGCGACCAACAGGCCCGTGCCCACCGCCGAGCAGCAGGCGGCGCTCGAGTTGATCGCGGCGAATCAGCTCACTCTCCTGCATGGGGTCATTGCGAGCGGCAAGACCGAGGTGTACCTGGCCGCGGCGGAGCAGACGCTGGCGCAGCAGCTTCGCGTGCTGCTGCTGGTGCCGGAGATCTCGCTGACCCCGCAACTTGTCGAAAGGGTGCGGGCGCGGCTGCAGGCGCCGGTCGCTGTGTTGCACAGCCAGCTCACCGAGCTGGAGCGCGCGCAGCAGTGGTGGCGGGTGCGGCGCGGCCAGGCGGACGTGGTCCTGGGCAGCCGGTCCGCGGTATTCGCTCCCATCCCTCGTCTCGGCCTGGTCTGCCTGGACGAGGAGGGGTCGTCGGCATACAAGCAGGACCGCACGCCGCGTTACGAGACCGGATGGGTGGCGCGGCGCCTCGCCGAGGTCAGCGGCGCCAAGCTGATCGCAGGTTCGGCGACGCCAAGCGTGGCGACGTACCACGATGCGAAGGCGGGCCAGCTCGCACTGGCGACGCTCACTAAAAGAGTGCGCGGGCAGGACGCCGATCTCCAGCTCGTCGACATGCGCGACGAGTTCGCCGCGGGCAACCGGAAGCCTCTGTCGAGGCGGATGCTGGACACGGTCGAGAAGACGCTCGCGAACGAAGAGCAGGTGATCCTATATCTCAATCGGCGAGGCATGTCCACGTTCGTCATGTGCAAGGACTGCGGCAAATCGGTGCAGTGCCTCGGCTGCTCTGTCTCGCTGGTGCAGCACGCGGAAATAGGCGGGCTCGTCTGCCACTACTGTGGCTACGCGCGACAGATGCCGGCGACCTGCGATCACTGCGGCAGCCGCAACATCCGGGCTTTGGGGATGGGGACGCAACGGCTCGAGACCATGGTCAAGAAGCTGTGGCCGCAGGCACGAGTGCTGCGTCTCGACAGCGACGTGGCGCGAGGGCCGGACGCCTACTTTCAGATCTGGGAAGCGTTCAGCGAGCGCAGGGCCGACATCCTGGTGGGCACGCAGCTGGTCGCGCGCGGACTCGACCTGCCGACGGTGACGTGCGTGGGCGTCGTCGACGCGGACCTGCCGCTGCACTTTCCCGACTATCGCTCGGCTGAGAACACCTTCTCGCTCATCGTCCAGGTCGCCGGCCGTGCAGGTCGCGATGGCCGTCCATCGAAGGTGATCGTGCAGACGAGCAATCCGGAGCACTACAGCCTCCGCTGCGCGGCCACCGGGGACTACGAAGGTTTCTACGCGGCCGAGCTCCCTTCGCGAAAGGCGTTCACCTTTCCTCCTTTCGCCGACCTGGCCGTGCTCACTCGATCCGACACCGACGATGCGCGCGCTGCCGCGTCTGCGCGCGAGGCGGCAGACTCGATCGGCGGCAGCATGTTGAAGGAGGGCATCGATGGGATCCGCGTGATGGGCCCGTCGCCGGCGTTCATTCACCGGCTGCGTGGCGAGTATCGCTGGCAGGTGACGCTCAAAGGCGATCGCCTCGAGCGGGCTCGCCACCTTGCACCGCGCGGCCGCGGCTGGAGCTTCGACATCGACCCGGTGAATTAACCGATTAGTCGATAAGCTGTCGGCCGTGAGCGTGGCTCAAGAGCTCACCGGGATGGGGGCGGGCGAGCTGGCGGAGGGCATCGCCGCCCGAAGGTTTTCGGCCAGCGAGGCCGTGGCCGCTCATGTCGAGCGGCAGAACGAGATGCAGCCGAAGCTCAACGCAGTAGCGGTGGCGCTGCACGACCAGGCGATGGCCGCCGCCAAGGCCGCCGACCAGGGCACGCCGCAGGACGGCCAGGCGCTATACGGCGTTCCGGTCACGGTCAAGGAATGCTTCGACGTGTTGGGGACCGCGAGCACGGCCGGCTTGGTGGGCTGGGCGTCGAAACTCCAGACCGACGACGCCGAGCTCGTCAGGCGCCTTCGGGGGGCGGGCGCGATCGTCACCGCGAAGACCAATGTGCCCCAGCTGCTGCTGTACGCGGAGTCGGACAACCCTCTTTACGGCCGTACGAACAATCCATGGGACCTGGCGCGCACGCCGGGAGGCAGCAGCGGGGGAGAGGCGGCGCTGGTGGCGGCATTCGGTTCGCCGCTGGGCCTGGGCACCGATTTCGGAGGGAGCATCCGCGTGCCGGCACACTTTTCTGGTGTGTGTGGCCTGCGTGCCACACCCGGCCGGCTCAGCATGGCGGGGACGGCGGACCAGGTCCTCTTCGGAAACGTGCCCACGCTGCCCGACTCTGCGGGGCCGATCGCCCGCACGGTTGCGGACGTGAAGCTCGCGATGGATGTCCTCGGAGCGCCCGTGCCGCGTGCGACCGTGGAAAGGCTCGTCATCGGCATGTACGACGACGACGGCTTCATGACGGCATCGGCCGCGGTGCGTCGCGCCGTCCGCCTCGCCGCCAGCGCGCTCGAATCCGCCGGCGCGCGTGTGGTGCCGTTCGAGCCGCCCGCGGTGCAGGAAGCGCTCGATGTCTTCTATGGGCTCGTCACGGCCGACGGGGCCGCGGAGCTGGCGAAGCTGACCGCCGGCGAAGTCCTCGACAAGCGCATCAGCCAGTTGATGCGGCTCGCGACGATGGACGGCTGGATGCGTCCCGCGCTTGGCGCCGGCCTGATGGTCACCGGGCAAAGGCGGTTCTCACACCTGGTCCGCAACACCGGAATGCGCACACAGGAGGAGACCCAGGCGCTGGTCGCGCGGCGCGATGCCTACCGCAAGCGATTCGAAACCGCGGTCGCGGGCGCCGGCATCGACGTGCTGGTGTGCCCGCCCAACGCGCTTCCAGCGCTCACCCATGGAGCGAGCGCCGACCTTGGACCGGCGAGCTTCAACTACACGATGCTCTACAACGTGCTCGCCTGGCCGGCCGGAGTCGTGCCCGTGAGCCGGGTGCGCCCGGTGGAGACGGACCGCCGGCCGCAGGCCGTGGACATGGTCGATCGCGCGGCGCGGCGCGTCGACAAGGACAGCGCCGGGCTGCCCGTCGGCGTGCAAGTCGCCGCGCGTCCGGGCCGGGAAGACCTCATCATCGCCGTGATGTCGGCGGTCGAGTCCGCCCTCTCCGGCTCCGTCGATTACCCACGGGTGCCGACTGCGATCGCCTGAACCTGGGTTCGGCTTGACGTGTCGCGGGTAAAATCGCCCTCGTGGCTCTTCGACCGATTCTGAGTTTCGAACATCCTGTGCTCCGCGAGAAGGCGAAGAAGGTGGCGCGTGTCGACACGTCCATCCAGCGCCTGATCGACGATCTCACCGAGACGATGCTCGACGCCCCTGGCGCAGGCCTCGCCGCCAATCAGATCGGGGTGCCGCTGCGCGTCTGCGTCGTCAAGGGCGACGACAACCAGATCTGGGGCCTGGTGAACCCGGAGATCGTCAAGCACGACGGCGTGCAGGTCGGTTACGAAGGCTGCCTGTCCTACCCGGGCTGGGTAGGGGAGGTCGCCCGGCACGAAACAGTCGTCGTCAAGGGCCGCAATCGAAGGGGCAAGGAAGTGCGGATCAAGTCGGCAGGCTTCACCGCGCGCGCCTTCCAGCACGAGATCGACCACCTCAACGGCGTGCTCTTCATCGACAGGCTCACGAATCTCGACACCCTGCGCAGGGTCGAAGAGCTCCAGGCCGAGGACAGGGAAGCCGCCGTGGCGGCGGCCTCGGGCTAAGGCCACCACTTTCCTGAGGATCGTCTTCGCGGGTACGGCCGCCTTCGCCGTGCCGTCATTGCGAGCTCTTTACGATGCGGGTCACGACATCGCGCTCGTCATCACGCAGCCCGACCGGCCGGGGAATCGGGGGAAGATCAATCCGCCGGCGGTCAAGACTGCGGCGCAGGAGCTGGGATTGCCCATTTACCAACCGGAGAAGAGTCGAGATCCCGCTGCAGTCGAGCGTTTGCGCGAGCTGAACCCGGATCTCATGGTCGTTGTCGCGTACGGGCAGATCATCCCGCCATCGATCCTGTCCATACCTCGGCTCGGAGTGGTCAACGTGCACGCGTCCTTGCTGCCGCGCCATCGCGGCGCCGCGCCCATCGCCCACGCCATTCTCATCGGCGACCGCGAGACAGGCGTCACGATCATGCGCATGGACGAGCAGCTCGACCACGGCCCGATCCTGGCCACTCGGTCCACGCCGATCGGTGAGCGCGAGGATTCTGCCTCGTTGACCGCGCGCCTGGCAGAGATGGGCGCGGAGCTGCTCGTCGAGACCCTGGATCGCCTGGATGTGATCACTGCTGTCGAGCAGAATCACGCCAAGGCGACGGTCGCCCCGCGGTTGAGCCGGGAAGATGGTGAGCTCTCTCAGGACATGGAGGCCGACGAGATGGATCGCCGCGTTCGCGCTTTGCAGCCATGGCCCGGCGCCACGCTGCCGACCTCGCGCGGACGGGTGAAGGTGCTGAGCGGCCACGTCGAGGGGGAGCGATACGTACCTGACGTCGTGCAGCTGCCCGGCAAGAAGCCGGCGCCGGCGAAGCAGGTGCTGGGCGATGCCTGATAAGAAGGACGAGCGCGAACGCGACGTCGCCGTCAATCGCCGCGCGTACCACGATTACTTCATCGATGAGAAGCTCGAGGCGGGGATCATGCTGACGGGGACCGAGGTGAAATCGGTGCGTAACGGACGCACGAATCTCCGGGATGGGTTCGTACGGATCGACGGCAGCGGTAACGCGGCGTGGCTGGAGAACGTGCACATATCGCCGTATGCGCAGGGCAACCTCATGAACCACGAGCCGATGCGGCCCCGGAAGCTGCTGCTGCACCGCAAGGAGATCTCGAGCCTCATCGGCAAGGTACGCCAGAAGGGGTACACGCTGATCCCTCTGCGCGTGTACTTCTCGCGCAACCACGCGAAGGTGGAGGTGGGTTTGGCGCGGGGCAAGAAGCAGTACGACAAGCGAGAGGCGATCGCCGAACGCGACGCCAAACGCGAAATCGCGCGGGCCATGCGGCGCCACTAATTCTTGCCTCCCCACCGTGTGGGGAGGTCGGCCCGGCCGCGAAGCGGCCGCGCCGGGTGGGGAGTTGGAACGAGAGTCAGCCTGTAAAGGACGATTGTTTCGCGAATGTTTGGTTCATAGACTGCGTTCGTGCTCACATCGCTCCGCCACTTGACCATCGCTGTACAGGATTTCGTCCGCCATCCAGTCATTGAGGATGTCGACATCGATGAGCTTCGCGAGGTTACAGAAGAGCTTCGTGAGGCGGTCGAGTGGTTGGAGTGCGAGGTGGAAAGGCTGGAGCAAACGCCGGAGGAACGCGCTGCGTCGGACAGGTCGCTGGCCGAGGCCATCGCGCGGATCCACGCGAGTTATCGCCGGCCGCCGAGCTAGGTCTGGTCGAGGCATTCGTCCCATTGACCGGATTTGCCTTCCGGGCATAAATTCAACGGTGTGGGAACGGATCCGTTCACCGTTAGCATCACCTGGTTTGTCACTACTGCATTCGGAGTCTTGATAGGAATTGGCCTGGCTCTGGCGGTTACCGGGCGCGCAATGCTGAAGGTGTTCGGGAAGGACGTCTGGTCCTCTGGCGAGAACAAGCTTTCCGGCTTGAGCTGGGCGACATGCGGGCTGGCGGGAGCCGTGTCGGCGTTGGTTTTTGGCCTCGATCCCGGCATGGCGAGTGGCTTGCCGTGGAAGGAGTACGCCGATAACTGGCTGATGATCTATCTACTCATCGTGATCTCGAACCCGTGGCCCTTGGTCCTCCTACTCACCGGGCTGTGTCAAGCC
>VBHB01000037.1 GCA_005880315.1 Chloroflexota bacterium
TGGGTAGGAGAGTTCGACCCCGAACTTGTCGAAAGACGGCGAACCCGCCCTCGCCAGCCTCTCGGCGCGTTGATTAGTGAGGCGCCGAGTTCCGCCCACTTGGTCACTATCCGGCGCGTAGGCTCGTTCGATGGCAGGCCAGCCGGAGCAGCGATTCGACCTGAGCGCGGCAAAGGCAACTGCATCAGAAGTCGCTCGGGGGTGGGGGCTCGAGCTCGGAGAGCCGTTTGCGCTCTCGTACGTCTCGTACGTTGCGCCGGCCGGCGACGGCGTGCTCAAGGTCGCATGGGAAGGGGACACAGAGTCTCTGCATGAGGGGGACGCGCTCGAGCTGTGGAACGGCGACGGCGCGGTGCGACTTCTACGGCGGTCAGGGCGCGCTCTCCTCGAGGAGCGGGCGGTGCCGGGAGACGACCTCTCAGTGTTGCCCGAGGACGAGGCGACCGCGATCGCCGTCGACCTGGCATTACGGCTGTGGCGTCGTGTGGGGTCTCCGTTCCGCCCGGTTGCGCCCGAGGTTCACCGCTGGCTCGACAACGCAGAGCGCGAGGGCAGCGAGCTCGTTCCGCTCGCGCGCGAGCTTTTCGCCGACCTCAACCCTGGCGTGGAGTGGCTCGTTCACGGCGACTTACACCACCACAACATCCTTCGCCGAGGCAATCGGTTCGTCGCGATCGATCCAAAACCGTATCTCGCCGATCGCGAATACGACGTGCCCTCGTTCCTCTGGAACCCGCGCAGCAATCGGATGGAGAACCGCCGGCAGACTGAGCGGCGCATCGCCGCATTCGTCGCCGCGGGTCTGGACGACTTTCGCATCCGCGCGTGGACAGTGATCAGGGGCGCCTACTTGCGGCCCGACCACGCCGACCGGATCAGGGCGCTGATCGAGCCGCACTAACTCCCGGCTCTAGCGATCCGCTCCGCGGCGCACTCTGCGGCTACCGCCTTTCGGCCTCGTTCTCCTTTACTCGCGCCTTGATGAGCTTCCGGATCAGCGCGACCGGGAGCCTCTGACCGACCGGAAAGCGCAGCGTGCTTTGGCTCTCGAGGTATTTCGCGACCTCGTCGTCATGCGCAGCCTTGACGTGGGCGACCCCGTAGAGACCGACATGGCCTTCGTATCCCGCGAAATAAGCCACGCGTCCGTGGTGCTCATACGTGGGCATGCCGTAACTGATTCTTTCCTTCGCTTCTGGCGCAGTTGATTTGATCACCTGGCGAAGCTCATTCAGCATCGGTTGCACTGACTTGGGCGCTGTCGCGATATAGGCGTCGACGTCTCTCGGTTTAGGCTGGCTCGTCTTGCCCTTCATCTGAGCTCCTCGTGTGCCATCTGGGCAGAAATGGTCGCATCCTGTGGCGTCGCATGGAGCCGTTCAGGCCCACTTGATCCGGTCCAAGGGCTCATGCATTCAGGTCGGGCCCATAGACGGACTTGATCCGCACGGGCTGCGGCTGAGTCCACCCTTCGAGCAGACCATCATCCAGCTCATAGACTTCGACGCCCAGCGGCCTGCAGTTTGCGACCGGGTCTGACTGCTCGGGGCCCCAACCCCATTCGGACAGGTCTCCACTCGGGCAGGTCGAGATCGCGCACAGCAGGTCGATCTCAGCAAAGAACTCGAAGAAGTCGCCTTTTTTCGCCGGGCTGGGCTCCATGAAGTAGATCTCGTGGACAGGGTCGAGGCCGGTGACCTGGAAAATATTCAGGACGTCGTGTACGTCGAGCTCGGTCAGGTGATACGGGGCGATCGCCCGCGACAGGTTGTTGTGGCAGGTGACGTCGTAGTCGCGGTCGTCGAGCAGCTTGTAGAGGTACGGGTCACAGCGGCTGCCGAGCAGGTCATGGCAGCGGCCGCCGTTCGCCGTAGGCTCTGTCGGCAGAGTGTCATTAGTGATCGTGATCATCGGCCTTAAGTAAGGGAGACAAGACCAAAGCCGGTCGAAGGTGGTCACATGGGCGCCCTGCAACTGGCGCGTCCTTGCAGCCCAGAACCGCTCGCGTGGGTTGTTCAGGTTCCATAGGTTGAGGTCGCAGACCTGCGGTCCCTCAATGGCGACTATTCGCACCAGTCCGCCCGCAGGCACCGGCCAGGCGTACCCGCTTCGGATCGGCACCGTATGGTCGTGCACAAGGCGCCTGCGATCCATCGCGTCGGCGATATGGCGGTAGAAGCTGCGGTCGAAATCAAGCCGTCCTGGCACATCCGGGTCGCGATACAACCTCATGGTCGTGGCCATCATTCTGCCCGACCGGACTCAGGGGTGGGCTGTCAGCGTCAGGCCTTCGACGGGGATCTCCGTTTTCACTCCGTTGATCAGGTCGGCCACGATTCGGCTGGAGCCGCAGGCCATGGTGAACCCCATATGCCCATGGCCGCTGTTGATGTAGAGGTTGTCGTACCCGGCGGTCCCGAGGATGGGCGGTCCGCCCGGGGTCATCGGGCGATTGCAGGCGCGGTAGGAGCCGTGCTCGTACTCTGCTGCATCCGGCAGGAGGGTCTCGGCCAGCTTCCTGATGATCCGGAAGTCGCTCTCGCGATACGTGGTCTCGTAGCCGGTGAATTCGGCGCTCGAGGTAATACGCAGCCGGTCGCCCATTCGGCACCAGGCCACCAGCAATTCCTCGTCCACCGCACCGACACGCGGAACTACGCCTCCATCGCTCTTCACCGGGAACGTTGCGCTGTAACCCTTGGCCGGCGCGATCGGCAGCCTGACACCGACCGTCCGCGCGATTTGTGGGCTGTGGATGCCAGCGCTGAGCACAAAGACATCGCCGCCGATGGCCTCGCCGGCCGCGGTCGCCAGTGCGCCGATACGGCGGCCTTTCGCGAGCAGCCTCGTGACACTCTTGCCCAGCACGAACCTGGTGCCCATCCGTTCGCAGACGGCCTGCAAGTCACGGGTGAACTTCACACTGTCGCCGCTGGAGTCGGTCGGTCCGTAGATCGCACCGGCAAGCTTGTGCTTCACCGGGGCCAGGGCCGGCTCGACCTCGGCCACGCCGTCGGGGTCGAGGATCCGCTGCGCCTGGCCGTGGTCTCGAATCAGCTCCCACTTCGCAACCGCAGCTTCCATTCGTTTCGGATCGCGATACAGGTAGAGCAGTCCCGCGTGGATGTCGTGATAGTCGATCTTCTCGGCCCCGGCGATCTCGTCCAGCATCCGCTGGCTGTACTGGGCGAGGCGCAGCTTCACCAGAGTGTTCTTCACCGATCGGCCGGCGTTGCACTCGCGGAGGAACTTGAGCCCCCACGCTGCCATCCCTGGAGCCTTGAATGGATTTATACGAAGGGCGGTGTCCTCGATCGTGATTGAACGGAGCAGCTCCATCGGCGCCGTTGGCGACGCCCAGCTGAAGGAGTGGCTCGGGGCGATCAGTCCGGCATTGCCGGCGCTCGCCAGGGTGGCCACTTTGGGCTCCCGCTCGACCACGGTGACCTCATGCCCGCTCTTGGCCAGGTAGTAGGCCGTGGTGACGCCCACGACACCGGCGCCGATGACGACAGCTTTCATGCGGCTAAGATCACCTACCGGCACACATTAGTAAGGAAGGGTGTTGGGATGCCCGACTTCACTCAGTCACCAAAGGATCTAGACCCGCCCACCGTCGTCGACCATGTCTTGCTGCCGGTGGCGGACCTCGAAGAAGGCGCCCGCACGCTGCGCGAGCGTCACGGCCTGCAGGCGATTCCAGGCGGGCGCCATCCGAAGCTGGGCACGGCCAACATGATCGTGCCGCTGGGCCGCCAATATCTGGAGTTGATCGCCATCGCCGACCCTCTGGAGGCAGCGGCGAGCCGCCTTGGTAAGCGCCTGACCCAAGCCCTTGATGAGGGGAGGACGTTCGTCGACTGGGCCCTGAGAACGCGCAGCATCGATGCATTGCGGGTCAAGCTGCTCTCCGCGGACTGGGACCTGCCGCCTGTCTGGGAGGGTTCGCGGCGCCGGCCAGACGGACAAATTCTGCAATGGCGCACCCAGGACGTAGAGGCCGGCAAGGCGCGGATCGCGCTTCCGTTTGTGATCGAGTGGGACGTCCCCGACGGTCTTCACCCTGGTGAGGCTGCGGCCAGACATCCGAACGGAGCGACAGGGTTGCGTCGCGTGGTCGTTGGTGCGCGCGACCCGATAGGCGTTCGCAAGTCACTCGAGCTGCTGCTGGGGGATTCCGATCTTTATCAGGTCCGCGAGGCCGCCTTGGATGGTGTGGAGGAGCTGGTGCTCGATTCGCCGCACGGGGATCTTGTCATCGCGTGAGCGGTCCCGTTCACCAGCCGGGAAAGGACGCGATATGAGGAGGACGCGGTGGCTGCACAGACGGCGGTGAAACTCCTGACCGAGGGTGATGTTCCCTACGACGAACTCGTCCCGGGCCTGGACCTGGCTCGCGCGATCACGAGTGCGGGCTCGACGCAGTTGGGCGGTGGCTATATGCGGTTCGCACAGGATGCTGAGTTTGCCGATTGGACGCTCACCTACGACGAGGTGGTGTTCGTCCAGACGGGCGAGCTCACGGTCCTGAGCGGCAACGGAAATACCGTGGCGCGGGCAGGCGAAGCAATCCTCATTCCGAACGGTTCCAAGGTGACCTACCGGGGGCGGGCCGGTACGTTGGGCTTCTTCGTCCTGTGGCCGTTCGATTGGAACAAGAAGGGCGGCGCCGGCGCCTAGTCCCCGAACCAGTTTCAGCGGGGACGGCCGAAGCGTGCCGGCCGCGCTTGACAGTCGTCCGGGGGGTACCGATACTGGGCCCTGTCTGGCGATGGAGTAGGTCGCCTGCCGCCGGCGCACTCTCGCCCCGATTCGACGGGAAGAGGGCGGTGGGCAAGGTTTGCACGGGCTCACGGTGGACCGCTCCGAGAGCAAGCCTTAGGCAGGTACCGATGGGGAGGTCAGCCGATGCTCAGACGGCGATTCCTTGCAGCCAGCATGGCAGCCTGCGGCGCGCTGTTGATCGCAGCCTGCGGCGGCAGTTCCGGCGGAGGTTCAACCGCTCCGATCAAGGTCGGAATCACCGGCCCGTTCACGGGACCTTATGCCGACCCCGGCATCGCGATCCGCAACGCCGGCGAGCTCGCGATCGACGACATCAACAAGGCGGGTGGAATCAACGGCCGCAAGCTCGAGGCGGTCCCGGCGGACGACGCCTGCGATGCGCAGCAGGGCACGCAGGCGGCTGAAAAGCTGCTCACCCAGGGCATCGTCGCGATCGTCGGCGGCTACTGCTCCGGGGCCTCGATCCCGGAGAGCGACATCCTGCATCGCAGCGGCGATCTTCCCTTCATCACCGCGGCGTCGAGCAACCCGAAGTTCACCGAGCAGGGCTACGACAACGTGTTCCGCATGGTCAGCCGAGACGACGCCGAGGCGCCCGCGGACGTGAGCTTCATGAAGGACTACCTCAAAGCGTCCAAGATCGCGATCATGCACGACAACACGACCTACGCGAAGGGCGTGGCCGACTCCGCCAAGCAGGCGGCGACCGGCTCCGGGATGACGGTCACCTACTTCGACGCGATCACGCCTGGCCAGCGGGACTACACCGCGGCCCTGGAGAGGGTCGCGACGACCCATCCGGACGTGCTTTTCTACACCGGCTACTACCCCGAGTTCGGATTGCTGGCCAAGGAATATGTCTCCCTGGCCCCGTCCTATAAGCTCGACGGAGACTCTGCGACCGTCGACCCCAGCGTGATCAAGGTCGCGGGCAGCGCCCTCGTCAACCCTGGGATCACGTTCACTACCCTGCCCACAACCGAGTTCATCCACAACGCCAAGAACGACGCCCTCAGCAAGGCATATACGGCCAAGTACGGCGGCACGCCGGGGGACTACTCGTCGTACGAGTACGACGGCATGATGGCCCTGGCGCAGGCTCTGAAGGACAATGGCGGCAAGACCGCCGCCAAGGACCTCAACTCAGCACTCCATGCGGTGAACATCGCGGACAGCATCACCGGCGCTGTCAAGTTCGATAGCAAGGGCGACCGCAGCGCGCCGCTATACCTGGCGGTTCACGCCACCGGAAATCCGCCCCAGTTCGCACCGTTCGCTGTCCGCAAGAACGGGACCTGGGGGCCATCCAGCTAGACCGTTTTCTCAGCAATTCGATGAGGGGCGCTCGGGGCGCCCCTCAATTGTTTTTACCGAGCTCCGCTTGTGTACCCACCGCCTCGAAGCCTCCGAGGTATGCCCGTTGCACCCGTTCGTCGCTGGCGAGAGTGGCTGCCTCGCCCTGAAGCACGACCCGCCCAACCTCGATGACGTAGGCCTTGTCGGCGATGGCCAGCGCCTGGCGCGCGTTCTGCTCCACCAGGAGGACCGCCGTGCCGCGCCCCGCAATCTCACGGACCGTCCTCAAGACGCTTCGGGCCAGGATCGGCGACAGCCCGAGCGACGGCTCGTCGAGCATGAGGACTTTGGGGTCTGACATCAGGGCGCGGCCGATCGCGAGCATCTGCTGCTCACCTCCGGAGAGCGTTCCCGCCAGCTGCATCCGCCGCTCGGCCAGCCTGGGGAACAGCTTGAACACCCCGGCCTTGCGCTCTTTGATCAGCCGCGGTTGTGATCGCACCAGGTACCCGCCCAGGTTGAGATTCTCATCGACGGTCAGGATGTTGAAAATGCGCCTGCCCTCGGGCACGTGGCTCAGGCCCATGCCCACGATGACATGCGCATCCACCCCGACCAGGCTCTTGCCGGCGCACTTGATCGAGCCGCTGCGAGGACGAAGCAGCCCGGATATGGCCCGCAGCGTCGTGGTCTTGCCGGCGCCGTTGCTACCGAGGATCGCCACGATCTGGCCGGGATCCGCCTCGAGGGAGATCCCCTTGAGAGCCTCGATGTTGCCGTAATAAACGTGGAGGTCGGTGACCTCGAGCATGGCCATGATCTAGGCGCCCTTCGCCTTCTCGACGTCCAGGTCGTCCTCCTCGCGGCCGAGGTAGGCCTCGATGACGATCGGGTCTTGCTGGATCTCGGCCGGCTTTCCAGCCGCAATGAGGTCGCCGTGGTCGAGCACGGCGATGCGGTCGGAGACGCGCATCACGAGCGACATGTCGTGTTCGATGAGCAGCACGGTGATGCCGAGGTCGCGGATCCTGCGGATGATGCCGACGAGCTCGAGCTTTTCGGTGGGATTCATTCCTGCGGCCGGCTCGTCCAAGAGCAGGAGGTGCGGGTGCGCGGCCAGCGCGCGGGCAATCTCGACCCGGCGCTGGTCGGCGTAGGAAAGCTCGGTCGCCAGCCGGCCCGCCTCGGACTCGAGGCCCACGAACCCGAGCCACCGCCGCGATTCCTGCAGAGTGCGCAGCTCGTCGTTCCTCTCGCCGCGTGTATGCAGCATCGCCTGCCAGGTCATCGTGTGGTGGCGCGGGTACAAGCCGACCATCACGTTCTCGAAGACCGCCATGTTCTTGAACAGCCGTATGCCCTGGAATGTGCGGCCGACGCCCCGAGAGACGATGACATGCGGACGCAGGCCCACCAAGGAACGACCGTCAAAGCGGATGGCGCCGCGCCGTGGCCGCTGCACGCCGGTGATGCAGTTGAAGACGGTGGTCTTGCCGCCCCCGTTGGGGCCGATGAGGCTGAAGATCTCGCCACGGATCACGTCGAACGAGACATTGTCCACGGCTCGCAGCCCGCCGAACTGCTGGACCAATCCCTCCACCTCCAGCAGGGCCTCGCCTGGCTGGGGAACCCGATGTCCCGCCGCGGCATGCCGCCGGTCCCGCTCTTCTGTCTGCCGCTGGTGGTCTTGCAGGATCCTCGCTGCGACGGCGCCGGCCTCCTCTTCCTGGAGGCCGTAGAACGGTTTTGGCTTGCGTCTGATGCGCGGCCACAGGCCCTGGGGTCGGAGCAGCATCATGCCGATCAACAGGACCGCGAAGATCAGCAGCCGTTGGTCCGCGAACTCGCGCAGGGCTTCCGGCAAGGCGACCACCACGAGCGCGCCCAGCAGCACGCCGGGCAGGCTGCCGGTTCCGCCCAGCACGATCACGATCAGGATCAGCACCGAGAGCTGGAAGGTGAAGCTGGTCGGGTCGATGGCGCCGATGCGCGTGGCGAAGAAGGCGCCGGCGAGGCCGCCCCACATGCCGCCCATGACGTAAGCCAAGAGCTTGAGCCGAAGTGACGGCACCCCAACCGACTCCGCAGCGAACTCATCCTCACGAATCGCGACCCAGCCTCGTCCCAGCCTTGAATGGTCCAGGTTTCGCGCGAAGATCATCGCCACCGCGAGCAGCGTGAGTCCGACGACGAAGAAGTCCGACTGCGTGTTGAGCTCGAAACCGAAAAAGTTGGGCCAGGGGATGTTCAAGATGCCGTTCGGGCCACCTGCGTAGTCCCAGTTGTTGAAAGTGATCCGGGTCATCTCGCCGAAACCCAGCGTCACGATCGCGAGGTAGTCGCTGCGGAGGCGGAGTGTCGGGTAGCCGAGGATGGCTCCAGCCGTTCCGGTGAAGAGAACGGCCAGCGGCAGCGTGGCAAAAAAGTTCCAGTGCGCCTCGGTCATCAGGAGCGAGCTCGTGTAGGCACCGATGGCAAAGAAGGCGGCATAGCCGAGGTCGAGCAGCCCCGCGTAGCCGACCACGATGTTGAGGCCAAGCCCAAGCATCGCGTATGTGGCCACGCTGACCGCAACCGCGGTGACGTAGTCGTCGCCGTTGAGGATCACCGACGCTCCGACGATGGCCAGGACCACGATCACACGCGCCCAGAACGGGACGCGATCGAATTGAGCGCGCGCGGCGCTGGAGGCACGGCCCACTCGGCTGTCGGCCAGCCGAGCGATCACATCCGTTCCGCCACGCGCTCGCCGAAGATGCCCGTCGGCTTGACCACGAGGACGGTGATCAGGACGCCGAAGACGAGCACGTCCTCCCACTTGCCCGAGAGGTATCCGGTCGTGTAGGCCTCGAGGAGGCCGATGAGCATGCCGCCCGCCATGGCGCCTGGGATGTTGCCGATGCCGCCCAGGACGGCGGCGGTGAAAGCCCGCAGGCCGAGCAGGAAGCCCATCGTGAACTGAATCTGGACGTAGTAGATGCCGAGCATCACGCCCGATGCTGCCGCCAGCATCGCGCCAAGGACGAAGGCGAGCCGGATCACCTGGTCGACGTTGATCCCCATCAGGCGGGCCGCATCATGGTCGACCGCCAGGGCCCGCATTGCGGTGCCGAGCGTGGTGCTCTGGACGAAGGCCACCAGGCCGCCCATCAGGAGCAGGCTGATGACGACGAGGCCGATCTGCACATAGGTCAAGTGCACGTCGCCGATGAAGATGCCGCTCGAAGGGAGGAGGTTCGGCGGATAGGCCTGGATGGCACCGCCCCAGATCAGCTGGGCGGAGTTCTGGAGAAATATCGACATGCCGAGCGCCGTGATCAGGATCGCCAGGAGCGACCGTTTCAGGAGCGGTTTGTAGGCGAACTGGAGGATGCCCAGGTTCACAGCAGCGGTGCCGAGCATGGGCACGACGAACGCGACGACAAGGGCCAGGTAGATGGGTAGGTGCTCGAGGCCGAAGGAGACGAGCAGGGTCCAGCCGAGGAACGCGCCGACCATCGAGAGGTCACCCTGGGCGAAGTTGATCAGCCGGAGGATGCCGTAAACGATGGTGTAGCCGAGCGCCACCAGGGCATAGAAGGAGCCGACCGTGAGCCCGATCACCGTGTACTCGAGAAACGGCCCCATCCCTTACGACCTCATTGATTGCTCAAACCAGGTCACTATCGGTATGTCCGGCTATCGTACAGGTGGCTTTCGCGACTGCAAATGGGGAGGGTTATGGACAGGCTTGACTTCGCGGTTCTGGGCGGAGGGGTCGCCGGCCTGACCGCCGCCTATCTCCTTCGGGACCAGGACCTGCATGTGTTCGATTCCGCCGGCCACATAGGCGGCCGTACGCGCTCGTTGACGCAACCCGACGGCATCTGGCTCAACACGGGCGCCCAGTACGTGTCTACCGACCGCGTCAAAGTTGTTGAGCTGGCCGACGCTGTAGGCGCAAAGCTTCTGTCCGACCACAACCTGGAGGAGTATTGGCGAGGCCTCTATCCAGAGCACCCCGACACGCGGAGCGAGATCGAATCGTGCATCGAACGGATCACCGCCGAACAGGCACGCCGCCGGCCCTCGACTCTTCCGGAGCTGGACGACCAGCCTTTCGACCAATGGCTCGGCGACGTCTCCCCCGACACGCATCGATTCTTTGACCGCTGGTGCCAGGTCATGAACTCAGGCTCCTCGGTCGAGATCTCCCTCTACGGAGCGCTCTGGCTGTGGGGCGACCAGAGGAGCTCGCCGTGGACCGACCGCCCCGTTCCGCGCCACGATCGAGGCGACTGTGTTTTCGAGGGTGGCACGAACGAGTTCACCAAGGCGCTGGCGCGCGCGATTGGAGGCCGCGTCTCCCTCCGTTCCCGTGTCGTCTCGGTCAGTGCAAGCGACGGCGGCTACGTGGTTGAAGTCGACGACGACAGTGGTCGACATCGGGTTTGGGCACGGGGGGTCGTATGCGCTCTCCCGGCCCCTGTGGCGGCCGCCGTCATCGACGGCCTTCCAGACTGGAAGGTGCAGGCGCTCCGGGCCGTCCGATACGGCCGCTTTCTGGCCACCAACATCGTTGTGAGCCCGAAAGGGTCACCGCCCACCCGCTATCCGCTGACAAGCGCGCGCTCAGACGTCGTCTACAACCTCGACACCTTCGTGTTCAGGACGCCTGGCGACTTCGATGAGCACGGCGGCTGCTTCCACACCATCGCCGGCGACCCGACCGCCCGCGTCGTCTGGGACGACCCCGATCACACGATCAAGACAGGCACGCTTCGCGCGCTCTTTCGCCTTCACCCGGAGTATCGCGACCGGGTGGTACGAGTCGAGGTTCAACGCTGGCCGTTGGGAATGCCGCTCTACAGCGTCGGGCGCATGAAAAGCTTCGACCAGCTCGCCGAGCCGGTTGGAGGTGCCTATTTCTGCGGCGACTACAGCTGGGCTTCCAACATGGAGGGCGCTGCGTTGAGCGGCGAGAGAGCGGCGACCCAGGCGCGGCAGGCGCTGCCGTGAGCGCGGGGAGCAAGAATAAGGCCGTGCAAGCCAGGCATTCCGTGCTCTTGCCGGATGGGACGCTAGCGGTTGGTGCGCGCCCGCGAATGGAGGAAGAGTTCCTGCTCGAGGCGCTGCGGTGGATGATGAAGTCGCGCCTTTACGACAACCGAGTGATCGCGCTCCAGCGGCAGGGCCAGTTCGGCGTCTACTCTCCGGGAACGGGTCAGGAGGCTTCGATCATCGGCTCCGCCATGTGCGTGGATCCCGCTCGAGACTGGATCGTGCCTCAGTACCGCGAGCTGATGGCCACCGTCCACCACGGTCTCCCGCTCGAGGTCATCTCAGCCCAGTACCTCGGCAAGATCGGACCCGCACGAATCCCAGACGGCGTCAACGTGCTGCCCACCCAGGTCTCCATCGCGGCTCAGCTGCCGCACGCGACCGGCCTCGCGTGGGGGTTGCGCCTCCGGGGTGAAGATGCAGTGGTCCTTACATACATAGGGGAGGGGGGCTCGTCCGAAGGCGACTTTCACGAAGCCCTCAACCTGGCCGGCGTGACCAATGCCCCGGTGGTGTTCTTCATGCAAAACAACCAGTGGGCGATTTCCACCTCGCGGCGGGTCCAGTCCGCCACCTCGAGCTTCGCGCTACGCGCCGGCGGCTACGGCCTCGAGGGCGTCGAGGTGGACGGCAACCGACAACCCGTCGCGTTACCGGGATCCGGAGGAGTACGAGGAGGCTCGCCGGCGTGACCCGATCGAGCGGGTCCAGAAGTACCTGACGGGTTTGGGCCTCTGGGACCAGCGCCGCGAAGCCAGTGTGACGGAGGAGCTCCGCAGTGAGATCGACGCGGCCCTGGAGGCCGCATTCGCGGCTCCGCTCCCGACCGCTCGCGATCTCTTCGACAACATCTATGAGCACCCGCCTGAACGTGTCGTCAGGCAGCGGGCTCAGCTGCTGGACGGGCAGCCATAGATGCCAGAACGCAACATCGTCGAGGCTATCAACAACGCCCTCGGCGAGGAGATGGAACGCGACCCACGAGTGATGGTGCTCGGCCTCGACGTGGGCAAGCTGGGCGGGGTCTTTCGGACGACGAGCGGGCTGGTGGAGCGATTCGGTGGCGAGCGCGTCGTGGACACTCCTCTGGCCGAGGCCAGCATCATCGGCGCGTCTCTCGGCCTCGCGTTGGCGGGCATGGTGCCGGTGGCCGAGATACAGTTTCTCGGCTTCAGCGCCCAAGGGTTCCACCAGATCGGTCCGCAGCTCGGAAAGTACCGTCAGCGTTCGCGCGGCAGATACCACTGCCAGGTCACGATCCGGGCCCCGTTCGGAGGTGGGATCCGCAGCCCAGAGTTCCATTCAGACGCCGTCGAGGCGCAGTTCGTCCAGACGCCGGGGATCAAGATCGTGATGCCGTCCAATCCGTACGACGCGAAGGGCCTGCTCGTGGAGGCGATTCGCGACCCCGACCCCGTCCTTTTCTGCGAGCCAGACCGGTTGTACCGAGTTGGACGGTCGGAGGTGCCTGATGGCGCCTACACGGTGCCATTCGGAAAGGCGGCTGTGGCCCGCAAAGGGGAGCACATCACGCTGGTGGCCTGGAGCGCGGCGGTTGAGCTCTGCCTTAGAGCGGCGCAGCGGCTGCAAGAGGAAGGCGTCTCGGCTTCGGTGCTGGATCTGCGCACCCTGGTGCCCCTCGATGTGGAGACCCTGTGCACCGAGGTGGCGAAGACGGGGCGTTGCGTGGTCGTGCACGAGGCGCCGCTCTCGGCCGGCTTCGGGGCTGAGATTTCCGCCACGCTCATGGAGCAGCTCTTTTACGACCTGGACGCACCCGTCGCCCGGGTGGCGGCATACGACGTCCCCTTCCCGGCGGCCTCGCTCGAAGACCATTACCTGCCGTCCCTGGACAGGGTCCTGACGGCGGTGAGAAAGACGCTGGAGAGCTGAGCGCGCGTGAAGGTGCTGGTCGTCGGGGCCGGGCTCTCGGGCCTCGTCGCAGCCAACGAGCTGCAATCTGCGGGCCACGAGGTGGTGGTGCTGGAAGCCCGCGACCGCGTAGGCGGCCGGGTCTTCACGTTTCGTCATGGGTTGGCGGATGGTCAGTTCGCGGACGTCGGGGCCGAGATCATCTACCACGGGCAGAATGACATCGCAGGCCTCTGTGAAAAGTACGAGCTGGAGCTCACCGAACAATTCAGTCTCGGGACAGACGTCCCCGACCTCATCTTCGGCGGCCGGCGCCT
>VBHB01000038.1:0-403 GCA_005880315.1 Chloroflexota bacterium
TCGCCGAGAACCCGCAGAACGGCGAGATCCTCGTGATGGTCGGGTCGCCTGACTACAACTCGCAGGGCGGCCAGTACAACTGGACGACGATCCCGCGCAACGTCGGGTCGTCCGTCAAGCCGTACACCTACGCCGCGGTCATCAACGCCCGTGCCGCGACGGTGGACACCCCGGTGTACGACGGGCCGACGCCCCTCGTCTACAAGGACGCGTACAGCACTACCAAGATCTACAACTACGACCTCAGGTCGCACGGTGTGCTGCCTCTCAAGAAGGCGATGGGCAACTCGCTCAACATCTGCGCGGTCAAGGTCGAGCTTTCGATCGGCGTGCCGGCGGTGCTCTCCTTCATGCGCAACATCGGTGTCCAGCCTCGCTACATCAATGCCGACGGCAGCTACGA
>VBHB01000038.1:483-15233 GCA_005880315.1 Chloroflexota bacterium
CTGGCGCAGTCCTATACCAGACGCACGCCGACCAACGAGCGCGCCAAGCGATCGACCCGGGGCTGGCTTTTATCATGGCCCAGATCATGTCCGACGACAACAACCGCGCGATGATCTTCGGCTACAACAGCCCGCTTCACTTCAAGAACCGCATCGTGGCCGCGAAGACCGGCACCTCCGACAACTTCAAGGACGCCGTGACCGCCGGCTTCACGCCTGACCTCGCTACCGTCATCTGGATCGGTGACATCCTCGACTACAACCACACGATGGTCCGCAACTCGGACGGCGTTTTTGTCGCGACGCCTGGTTTTCACGCCTTCATGGACGAGTCCCTCACCTACATGGGAGCGCCTGGCAACCGGTGGTTCACGCAGCCATCCGACGTGGTGGCCGGCCCCAACAACAGCTGGTATTTGAGCGACACCAGGAGCATCTCGCGGCTCCCCGGTGACAACCCGCCCAGCCCCAGCCCGACGCCGATCAACATCATCCCGCCGCCCGACCCTGGGACCGGTCCGGTCCTGGCGAGCCCTTCACCTCTGCCCTCGCCAAGCCACTAGATCCCGGCCTGCCGGTGTGACCGCGGTCCGTAGAATCGGACCTCAATGCCGTCCCTGCTTTCAGTCACGACCGAAACGCTGCCCAAGAGCCAGGTCGGCATGACGATCGAGGTCCCGGCCGAGACGGTCGACGCGACATACGAGAAGGTGCTCAGCCGCCTCGCGTCCAAGGCCAAGCTCGAAGGCTTCAGGCCGGGCCGGGCGCCGCGCGCTCTGGTAGAGGCGCGCCTCGGCCCTGCCGCACTTCGCGAAGAGGTGGTGGAGACGATAGTGCCCGAGGTCATCCGCGAGGCGCTCGCGGAAAAGTCCATCAGCCCCATCGACAACCCCGACGTCGAGGTGCTCGAGCTCGAGCGCGGGCGCCCGGCCCGGTTGAAGGCGACCATCACAGTCATGCCCCAGGTCACGCTCGGGGATGCCACGTCGCTCGACGTCACCACCCCATCCGTGGAAGTCACCGACGAGATGATCGAGCGGAGGCTCGAGGATGTTCGCGAGCCGATGGCGGAGATCACGCCGGTGGACCGCGAGGCGAGGATTGGCGACATCGTCGTGATCGACGTCGAGGTCGAGGCAGACGGTGTGGCCGTCCCTTCCGAGTCGCGACAGGCCATGGAGGCCGAGCTGAAAGAAGGAGTGCTGCTGCCCGAGCTGATCGAGGCGATCAAGGGCGCGAGGGTCGGCGAAACGCGCTCCGCCACCGTGAAGTTTCCGGACGACTACTCGGAACCTCTGCTGGCCGGAAAGGACGGGACCATCAGGGTCGCGATCCGGGGCATCAAGGAGAAGGTGCTGCCGGCTCTCGACGACGCGCTCGTCAAGCAGCTCAGCGACGGCAAGCACGAGACCGTCGAGGCTTACCGCGGCTCCGTTCGCGAACAGCTGGAGGAGTCGGCGAAATCATTGGCGCAGATGGCCCGCGAACAAGCGCTCGTCAAAGCCTTGGTTGACGCATCTGTGGTCGAAGTTCCCGATGCCCTGGTGGAGCGCGAGCTGGCGAGCCATCTCGACACGCTCGACCGAAGCCTCCATCGCCAGGGCCTCCGACTCGATCGCTATCTCGAGTACCTGGGCAAGACTCCCGAGCAGTGGATTGCGGAGGAGAGGCCGGAGGCGGAGTCGCGCCTGAAGGTCGACCTTGTGCTCGATGAGTTCGCCAAGAGCCAGAACATCGAGCCTTCCGATGACGAGGTGACCTCGTTCATCGATGAGCAGGCGGCCAAGGACGACGAGTTCAAGGGCCGTGTGGACGAGCTCAAGACGGGTCCAAACTCACGCCGCTACTTCGCTTCGAGGCTTCGGCGACTGCGAGTCCTGGAGCGCCTGGCCGAGGTGGCGGGCGCCGGAAGTAGGGGCCAGACTTGACGGAATCGCGGCGACTGCTGTCTAGAATGGGGTGGTGCCTGATATGAACCGCAGAGAGCGACCGGCCGCCTACCTGGTACCAATGGTGGTCGAGAACACCGGGCGCGGCGAAAGAGCCTTCGACATCTACTCGCGGTTGCTCAAAGACCGCATCGTCTTCATCGGCACGCCCATCGACGACCAGGTGGCGAACCTGGTCGTGGCGCAGCTGCTGTTCCTGCAGTCGGAGGACCCTGAAAAGGAAATCTCGCTGTACATCAACAGCCCGGGCGGCCAGGTGACCGCGGGGCTGGCGATATACGACACGATGCAGTACATCCGCCCCCCGGTCTCGACGATCTGCATCGGCATGGCCTACTCGATGGCCGCGGTGCTGCTCGCGGGCGGCGCCCACGGGCGTAGGTACGCGCTGCCGCACGCCAACATCCTCATCCACCAGCCGTGGGGAGGCATGCAGGGCCAGGCTTCAGACATCCAGATCCACGCCAAGGAGATCCTTCGCACGCGCGAGCAGCTGAACCAGATCCTCGCGCGCCACACCGGCCAGAAGATCGAGAAGGTCACGCTCGACACCGAGCGCGACTACTTCCTCACCTCTGATGCGGCGAAGGAATACGGGCTGATCGACGACATCATCCTCACTCCGACCAAGCCCGGTGAAAAAGAAAGAGAAAAAGAGAAGGAGAAGGAGAAGGTAGCGGCGGCGCCATGATCTTTCGACGCCGGGGCAAGAGCGGCGAGATCAAGAGGCACAAGCCGAAGTGCTCCTTCTGTGGGAAGGCTCATGGACAGGGTGGGGTGCGGTTGATCGCCGGCTCCGGTGTCTTCATCTGCAGCGAGTGCATAAGCCTTGCCAACGAGATTCTGTGGGGCCATAATCCCCCGGCGCCAGCCTCTTCTTGATGGACACAGATGTGACTGATTCGACAAGGAACCAATGAACGAGAGAGAAGACCGACGCAGATACACGCGCTGCAGTTTCTGCGGCAAGGGACAGGACCAGGTACGCAAGCTGGTCGCCGGCCCGGGCGTATTCATCTGCGACCAGTGCATCGACCTCTGCCAGGAGGTCCTCGAGGACGACAACCGCTCGGCCGGTACCAAGAAGCAGAAGACCGGCTTCATCCCCAACCCGAAGACGATCTGCGCCGCGCTCGACCAGTACGTGATCGGCCAGGACACAAAGTCGAACGTGCTGCTGGTCGGGCCCACCGGTTGTGGCAAGACCTATCTCGCGCAGACTCTCGCGAAGATCCTCGACGTCCCGTTCGCCATCGCGGACGCAACGAGCCTCACCGAGGCCGGTTACGTCGGCGAGGACGTCGAGAACATTCTGCTCCGCCTCATCCAGGCCGCTGACTTCGACATCAGCCGCGCCGAGCGCGGGATCATCTACATCGACGAGATCGACAAGATCGCTCGCAAGTCCGACAACCCGTCGATCACTCGCGACGTCAGCGGCGAGGGTGTCCAGCAGGCGCTGCTGAAGATCCTCGAGGGCACGGTCGCCAACGTTCCACCGCAGGGTGGACGCAAGCACCCGCACCAGGATTTCATCCAGATCAACACCACCAACATCCTGTTCGTCTGCGGTGGCGCGTTCGACGGTCTCGAGAAGGTCGTCGAGCAGCGGATCGGCCGCCGCGCGATCGGCTTCGGTGCGCCGCACACGAAGGTCGAGCGCAAAGCCATCTCCGAGACGCTCAAGCACATGCAGCCGCAGGACCTTCTCAAGTACGGGTTCATCCCCGAGTTCATCGGCCGCTTGCCGATCATCGTGACACTTCACCACCTCGACCAGCAGGACATCGTGCGCATCCTCACCGAACCGAAGAACGCGCTGGTCAAGCAGTACCAGAAGTTCTTCACGCTCGACAACGTCGAGCTGGTGTTCCAGAAGGGAAGCCTCGATGCGATCGCCGAGCTTGCCCTCTTACGAGGCACCGGTGCGCGCGCTTTGAAGTCGATCATCGAAGAGGCGCTCCTCAACTCGATGTTCGAGATCCCTTCGCGGCCTGAGATCAAACGCTGCATCATCTCGGAGCGTTCGATCCGCGAAGCGCTGGAACCGGAGTTCGAGCTGACCGACGAGGGCGAGGGACCGGCACGGCTGGTGGGAGAGTCGGCCTAACCCTGCGTCACCCGGTTCGGTTGGCGCTTCCGGATACGACCACTTAAGCCCGAATGGCTGGGTCCGCGGCTCGGGATCCGACCGTTTCCGAACGAATCAGGCGTTAGGTGGGAGTCATGACCCGCCTGATCGCTGAGGTGCGGGCTGCTAGCATGAGTCCACCATGCGCCGCTACGTACCGGTATCTGTACGCAAGCCGGCGCAGTCGCGCTAAGCGACCTCATCCGCCGGCACCTCTATTCCAAAGCCTTAGACCAAACACGTCCTTATGAGCAAGACCATCTCTGACATGCAGACCGCGTATGACGCCGGGGCCATCGAGGCAGGCTGGTACGCGCGCTGGGAGAAGGCGGGCCTGTTCATCGCCAACGCCGGGAGTCCGAAGCCGAAGTTCACGATCTGCCTGCCGCCACCCAACGTGACCGGTGAGCTGCACATGGGCCACGCCCTCAATGGAACCGTGCAGGACATCTGGGCGCGATACCGGCGCATGACCGGATATGAGGTGCTCTTTCTGCCCGGCACCGACCATGCCGCGATTGCGACGCAGAACGTGATCGAGAAGCGGCTGGCCAAGGAGGGCACGAGCAAGGAGGAGATCGGCCGCGACGCATTTGCCGAGCTGGTCGATGAGTGGTACCGAACGGTCGGCGCCACCATCGTCAGCCAGTACCGCGAGCTGGGCGCCACGCTGGACTGGACGCGGCTCCGCTTCACGATGGACGAGCGCTACGTACGGTCGGTGACGTTCGCGTTCGTCGCTTTTTACGAGCGCGGCTGGATCTATCGCGCGCCGCGCATTGTCAACTGGTGTCCGCACGACCAGTCGGCGATCTCCGACCTCGAGGTCAAGTGGCAGGAGCACCACGACACGCTGTACTACATCCGCTACCCAATTGACGGCGGCGGCGAGGTCGTGATCGCGACGGTGCGGCCGGAGACGATGCTGGCCGACACCGGGGTCGCAGTCAACCCCGACGATCCGCGCTATCGATCGATCGTCGGCAAGACAGCGATCCTCCCGTTGGTAGGAAGAAAGCTTCCGATCGTCGCCGACGATGCCGTGGAGAAGGAGTTCGGCACGGGCGCCCTGAAAGTGACGCCGGGCCACGACGCGATGGACTACGAGATCGGCCAGAGGCACAAGCTCGATCTCATCAACGGCATGCACCCGGACGGGCGCATGAACGTCGCCGGCCTCCCATATGACGGCCTGCCCGCGCTCGAGGCTCGCAATCTCGTGGTGCGCGACCTCGAGGCACAGGGATTTCTGGTCAAGCAAGAGCCGTACACGCACGAGGTGGGCCACTGCGATCGCTGCGACACGGTCATCGAACCATTGGTCAGCGAGCAGTGGTGGCTACGCATGGAGAAGATGCGGGACAAGGCGCTCGCCGCCAGCGAGGATGGCAAGGTCCGCTGGCACCCGGAGCGTTACGAGCGCACGTACCTGGATTGGCTCCGCGGCCTGCGCGATTGGAACATCGGGCGCCAGCTCTGGCTGGGACATCGGGTGCCCGTGTACTACTGCGCGAACGGTCATCGGACGGTGTCGGTCGACCGGCCCGCGGAATGTCCCGAGTGCGGCAACCCCAAGATCACGCAGGACCCGGACGTTCTCGACACCTGGTTCTCGTCCGCGCTCTGGCCTTTCGCGACGCTGGGCTGGCCGGACGAGACCGAGGACCTTCGTGCCTTCTATCCAAACGACATGAACAGCACGGCGCGGGAGATCATCAATCTCTGGGTCAGCCGGATGATCATGACGGGCCTCGAGTTCATGGGCGATGTGCCGTTTCATGACGTGGCCATCCACTGCCAGGTGCAAGCTGCCGACGGAAGGCGGATGTCGAAGTCGCTGGGCACCGGCGTCGATCCGCGCGAGCTCATCGCGAAATACGGCGCTGATGCGCTGCGTGCCTGGGCCGCATCGGTTGCGATGTCGAGCCAGGACGTCCGCTTCGACGAGAGCCGGGTCGAAGGCTACCGCCGGTTCTGCAACAAACTCTGGAACGCAACGCGGCTAGTTCTCAGGGACATCGAAGGGCCGGTCGGCGCCATGCCGGAGCCTGACGAGCTCGAGGTCATCGAAGACCGCTGGATCGCCTCGCGCGTGGCTTCGACGCAGCGTGAGGTGACCGACGGCATCGAAGGGTTCGAGTTCCAGGACTCGATCGCAGCCGCATATGGGACCGCATGGCATGAGTTTTGCGACTGGTGGCTCGAAGCAGCGAAAGACCGCCTGCGCGCGAAGGACAAGACTGCGCAGGCGGTGGCGCTTTTCTGCCTCGACAACCTGCTGCGCCTGCTGCACCCGTTCATGCCGTTTCTCACCGAGGAGCTCTGGTCGCGATTGCCCGGCGAGCGCGACTTCCTGATGCGCGCCTCATGGCCGGACGACTTGCACCGATACGTCGACGGTCAAGCAGAGGTCGAGTTCGAGCGCGTGATGGGGATCGTCAACGAGATTCGGTCGTATCGCAAGACTGTGGCCGGCGCCCCCGCCAAGGGCGGCGTCGTGAAGCTTTCCTCGCCGATTGATACCGACCTTACGCGCGCCCTGGCCCTTCTAGGCCAGGTCGCGGTGGTCGACGACCTTCCCCCGGGCAAGGAGTTGGCACTCGCGGAAGGCAGCATTGTTTTTCCAGCGGTTGCGGCCGCAGATCCTGCCGTCATTGCGCGCAAGAAAGTGGAGCTGCAGACAGAGCTGGATCGGGTGCAGGCCAAGCTCGACAATCCGCAGTTCCGTGCCAAAGCGCCGGAGGCAGTCGTCGCGGAGCAGGAAGCCCGCGCCGAGGAGCTTCGCGCCGCAATCGACCGTTTGGGGTAGAGCTATACCCTTAGGCGCGCATGCCCTCCATCGCGCTCATTGCGCCCGTGGCCATAATCCTCGCCACCGCTGGCGCAGTCGCGCTGTGCGGGGTGGCGGGCTGGAAGATCGATCGAGTCGTCCTCGCGGTGGGTGCGTGGGCGGCGATCCTCGTCCTCATCGCACTCTGGGTTCCGGTTCGATCGACGCAGGAGTTGAACGCGGGACAGCTCGGTTTCGGCCCATTTGACCTGAGGCTCGATGGGGTCAGCCTTCTGTTTGCGCTGGCGATCATGGTGCCGTCCGCAGTGCTGCTCACGATGCAGCAGCGGTCCTGGCAGGAAGGCACGGTCGCGGTGCTTGGACTGGCGGCCGCTGTGCTCGCTGTGGAATCGGGTGGGATGCTGCTCACAGCGCTCGCCGGCGGCGCCGCAGCGACGCTCGCCGTGATCCTGCTCGACGTCGAGGACCCGCGATCGCCGCGACCCCCCTGGGGAATGCTGCTTGCGGCGTGGCTGGCCTTGAGCTGGGTCGGAGCGATCCTCCAGGTCCGCGGCGGCACCGCCGTCTATTCCGCGGTCCCGGTGTCAGCGCTCACGGTCCCGGTCTTCATGCTGCTGGCGGCGGCCGCACTGATGGCCTCCGGGTTGTTTCCGTGGCGGGGGTGGGCATCGCAGCTCTGGGGCCGGCCGTCGCTCCGCGCCGCCGGGGTGGCGGTGGCAACTCTTTATCCACTGGGCTTCTACCTGCTGGTGCGCGGTTATGAGGTTGGCGACGGCCACTACCCGCAGTTCTGGCTGCAGGCGGTGCTGGCCGCGATCGGCGTGCTCGTGGCATTTGGTGCGGCAGCGCGAGCTCAGGCCGCGGTCACGCGCCGTGGATATCTGGGCGAGGTGATACCCGGACTTGGGGGGTTCGCGTTGGTGGGGATCAGCCTGGGCACTCCGCTCGGCCTGGTCGCCGGCCTGGCCACGCTCGCGGTGGCGGCCGTTTTCGCAGGTTGCATTCCTTTGCTTCCCGACCGCGCCGGCACGGCGTCACTGGTGGTGATCGCGGCCGCTGCCGGGCTGCCTCCCGGAATCGCTTTTGGCGTGCGGGTGGTCGGCCTCGAAGCCACGTTCGAGGCGGGCAACCTGCTCGGCCTGATCGGAGTCGCCGGCGCAGCGACGTGGATCATCACGATCATCGGTGCCGCCAGGGCCATCGGGCTGCCGGGCGGCCGGGGACACCCGGTGAGCGAGACGGCGCCACGGACCGCTTTGGGATTGGCCGCCGTAACCGTGATCGCCGGTCCGATGCTTGGTCTCCTGCTTGCCGCGGTGGCGCTGCCCGCGCTCGGGGACGTGATGCAGGTGCCTGCAGGTGTCTCCATCGCAAACGCGACTTCAGTGGTCACGGTCTCCACCGTTCTGCCCGCATTCGCCCTGTTCACACCTGTGTTGCTGCTGGCTCTCGCCGCGTACATCGCTGCGGGGCCGCCGCCTGTGAAGGCCCTTGCACGTCCGGCGTTGTTCACCCTCCCAGGCACGCAGTTCTTTGCCCGTGCACGAGAAAGCGTGCGAACAGCGGCGATCCCGGCGCAATACCGCTCGCTGCTCGACCTGCGGGCGCTCGAGGCAGCCGCCACAGGTGGCGGCCCTCTCTTGTGGCTGGCGGCGCTGGTCGCGCTTGCGTTTGCGGTCACGCGGTAGCTTGACGGGGCCCGCGTGACCGCGGTCACCGCGATTGCGGCGTTCTTCGCCTGGGCCGGCGCGGCCGCGATCGTCCTCGCGGACGGGCGGCGGGGCCTGGCCGTGGGCGTAGGGCTCGTCGCGCTCGGGTTCACCGCACTGACGTGGGCTGACGGCGCATGGCTGAAGGGTGCGTTCCTTCTCGCCGGTGGGGCGTTGTGCGCCATCGAGCTCCTACGACGAGGGGCGCAGGACTGGGGGTTGATGCCGCCCGGCTCGACGCCCAGGCTGATACTCGCTTCAGTCGGTGCCATCCTCGCGCTCTGGTTTGCCGCGTCGCTGACCACGGGACCAGATGCACCGCTGCGCTTCGCCTGCGTGGCAGTGCTCGGGTTGGCTGCCGGGCGAGTGCTGCAGGGCAACGCGGGCGCGTCGGTCCTGAGCGCATCGGCAGCGCTTGCCATCGCCCTCGCGTCGGCTTCGGCCCTGGCGCCGAGCGATCCCGGGTTTGCTCCTTATCTCATCGGCGGAGTGATCGCCGGCGGCGCCTCATTGCTTCCAGTCGCCGAGCCAAGTGGAGCCTGAGCTCGCGATCGCCCTGCCCGCGGCGGGGGCGATCCTGACGGTCTTCCTCAAGGCCAGTCCGCGCCTGGCTCTTCTGCTGGGTTCGATTGCGGGCGCCCTGGCGGTGGCGGCGATCGTAGTGGCTGCGCCGGGCGTGGCTTCGGATCAGCTGGGCGTGATGCTGTCCATCTCGGCGATGAGCCGAGCGCTCTTGCTGGCGGCGGCCGGCGCGCTCGGGCTGGTGGTCGCGTTCGCGCCGTCGGGCGCCGGCAGGGTCGCCCTCCTGACATGGGGGCTGGCGGGATTTGCGGGCATGGCGGCAATCGCGGCTGCCCCGAGCCTCGACATCGTGATCGTGCTCACACTCGGCATCGCCCTTCTGCATGCTGCCCTTGCGGGCCGGCGTTCCCTTGCTGCGCGCCTTCGCGCCCCTGCACTCGCGGTTGCGCTCGTTGGAGCCGGGCTTCTCTTCGCGCGCGCCGAGGGCCCGCCGATGCTGGCGAGGTTCGCGGCGGTCGGCCTTGCCGCCGGCCTGGTTGCCGTGCTGGGGCTGCTGCCGTACATCCACGAGTTCGACCCCGAAGAAGTCACGGCAGCGTCACCAATCGCATGGTTGGCCTTCCTCGGGCCGATCCTCGGCGTGGTTATCGTTACCCGCGCGCGCGATCTCGTGCCCACGGCGGCCGCGGCATTCGGCGCCGTGCTGATCGGGCTCGGGCTTCTCAACATCCTGTGGGGGAGCCTGGCCTCATGGCTCACCGAAAAGGGCACGTCAGCCTGGCATTACTCCTTCATGGCGGACTGGGGCCTGGTTCTGTGCGCATTTGGAATCCAGGTCAGCGACGGCCAGGCGGCGGCCGTGCTCATCCTGTTCGGCCTCCTGCTCAACCGGCTGCCTCTCTACCTGTGGTCGCGAAGGTCGATGCGTGAGAGCATCCAGACCGATCGGCCCATCAACCTGTTGGCCGCCGCGATGCTGGCAGGATCAGCTCCGTTCGCGGGATTCGCCGCCAGGATCCTGCTCTTGCGCGGAGCGACTCAGCTCTACTGGCCGCTCGCGCTGGTGATCGGCGTCGGGCTGCTGCTGTGGCTGCCACCTTCACTCCGCCTCGGACGAAGCCTTGGCGCTCCTCATGGCCGGCAAGCTGTGGGTGTTGGGATCGCCCTCGCCGCCGGAGCGGCGATCGGGCTCTACCCGCAGCCGATACTCTCGCTGGCCGGGTTGTGAGAAGCCGTAAATGACACAAATCCTCGGGCAGCTCGCCACCCATACCGCCGCATTGCTCCTGTATCCCGGCCTCCTCACAGTCGTGCTTTTCGGGACTGTGGTCGAGGCGGTCTGGGTGCGTATATCGGAGCACCACTGGGTCATGCCCGAAGTGCGATGGCACCGGCCATCCGCGGTTCTGGCGACCGTCGCCATCGCGTCGATGCTCGCGTCGGTGCAGCTGTCGGCGCCATTCAACCTGGTGCCGTCTGAGGAGCGCAACCTCATCGTCGCGGCACTCGCGTTGGGGCTGGGCGTTTGGGTCGAGCTGGCGCTCGGCATCGAGCTCTTCGGTGAACCGGGGCTGCTTCTGTTGGTCCAGTGCTGCTGGCTGGTGGCTGTGGTCGGCCCGGCCGTCGAGCCGCAAAGCCTGCGTCCGCAGGTCCTCGGCGCCGTGCTCGTTCCTCAGCTGCTGCCGCTCAAGATCACCGCCGGCATCCTTTATGTGCTGTGCCTTCCGGCGCTGCTCAGGGTGTGGCCGGTGCCGAGGACAGATGAGAGGCGCGCAACGCGCCGGCTCGACGCGATCCGGGCACTCAGCTGGTGGCCCTACTGCGGCTTGTTCGCGACTCTGTTCTACCCGCCTGCGCACGATGATCTCGGAGGCCTGGCGCGTTTTTTTGGGCTCAGCGTCGCGATCGCCGCCCTGTGCATGCTGGCCGGTGCCTTGATGGGTCGCAGCGGGGCGGCGCCGTCGCGCGCTGTATATCAGAGGGCCATCGCGCCATTCGCTGCACTCGTCCTGGGGATAGTCGTGGCCACTTCGCTCTTGGTTCGCTAGGCCCCACCACTGAGTCCGCCCTGGGATTGGTCCAGTCGGTGACGCTCAGGCGTCCGCTCCTCGAGCGCCGCGAACCGACCCGGCCGTCCGGTAATATCTCGGTTCGTGCCCAAGCCTGATGGATCGCTGTCGGCCGTCATCGTCAGTGGCGGCAAGCAGTATCGAGTCGCGCCAGGGGACAAAGTCCTGGTCGACCGCCTCGCCGCCGAGCTCGGCTCGTCGGTGAAGCTGGATCGCGTGCTGCTCGTGCGCGACGGCTCCGACATCAAGGTGGGGGCACCCCTGATCGAGGGCATGGACGTCGAGGCGAAGGTGATCGGGCACAGCCGTGGCCCTCGCATCGAGACCCTCCGGTACAAATCGAAGAAGCGCGTCCGCGTTCACCGCGGTGGCCGCGCGGACTACACCGCCCTGGAGATCCTGGCCGTCGGCGGCCTCACCGTGCCGACCGGCACCGAGATCGAGGAAGAGGCCAAGCCCGCCAAGGCCAAGGGCCGGCCGAAGCGCAAGGCCAAAGAAGAGGCGGAACCGGTCGTCGCCGCGACTGCGGCGACTACGGAGACTGAGACTGACACTGAGACCGAGGCCGAGGTTGTGGAAGAGAAACCCAAGCGCGCCTCGCGGCGCTCCAAGCAGGACAAGAAATAGGTAGATAGATGGCACACAAGAAAGGCGGCGGCTCGTCCCGCAACGGTCGCGACTCCAACCCGCAGATGCTGGGCGTGAAGATCTACGGCGGCCAGTCCGTTGGCGCCGGCGCGATCCTCGTGCGGCAGCGCGGAACCAGGATCGCACCCGGCACCGGGGTCGGCCTCGGTCGCGACCACACCCTGTTCGCCCTCGTCCCGGGCCAGGTTCGGTACGAGCGTGTGGGCAAGGACGGGCGGCGCGTCAGCATCGTCACGCAGTAGCTCCTTCGTCGATTCGGCGCGGGTGGTCCTACACGCCGGGCACGGCGGCCGCGGCTCCTCCTCGTTTCGCCACGAGCCTTTCGTCCCTCGCGGCGGCCCCGATGGCGGCGACGGCGGCCGCGGCGGATCGGTGTCGCTAAAGGCGACCAACCAGCTGACCGACCTATCCCTCTACAAGCGCCGGTCGCGCTGGCGGGCCGACCCGGGCGCCGATGGAGCCGGCGGCCGGAAGACTGGACGCAACGGCGCCGACCTGGTGCTCGACGTGCCCGTCGGGACGCTGGTGCTCGACAGTGAGGGAGGTCTGCTCGCGGATCTCGCCCACCCGGACGCGACCGCGGTGGTCGCGCGTGGCGGACTGGGTGGCCGCGGCAACGTGCATTTCAAGAGCTCCCGGCGACAGGCGCCTGATTACGCCGAGCCAGGGCTGAAGGGCGATGAGGTCACGGTGACGCTCGATCTCAAGCTGATCGCGGACGTCGGTCTGGTCGGGGCGCCAAACGCGGGCAAGTCCTCGCTTCTCGCCGCGCTTACCGCCGCGCATCCTAAAGTCGCCAATTACCCTTTCACCACCCTGGACCCTGCGCTCGGCGTGGCGGAGTCGGCCGGCGGCCGGTTCGTAATCGCTGAGATACCGGGCCTGGTCGAGGGGGCATCCCGCGGTGCGGGCCTGGGTCATCGATTCCTCCGCCACGCGGAACGGACGCGTGTGTTGGTGTACGTCGTGGACGGCTCCGCGGCGGATCCGTGGCAGGACCTGGCGGCGGTCTCCGCGGAGGTGGAACGCTTCTCACCAGAGCTCGCCCACCGTCCCCACATGGTTGCGGTGAACAAGCTGGACCTGGAGGCGACCAAAGCGCTTCGCAAGCGGTCTCGACGCAAAGGCGTACATTTCGTGTCCGCGCTGGCCGGCGACGGCCTACCGGAGCTGCGCGACGCGATGGTGGCGGCGCTGGCGACCGCCCCAGAACCGGCGCCACCGGCGCGGCCGGCGAAGGTCAAGCTTCCTGCAGCCGCAGCCGGCCTGGTGGTCGAACGCATGGCCTGGGGGTTCGCAGTGCGTGGCGATCGCATCGAAAATCTGGTCGAGCGGACCAACCTGGAATCGGAAGGGTCGCTGGAGCGCTTTCAGACCGAGCTCGACCGCATGGGCGTGAGTGAGGCGCTGGAGAGCGCCGGGGTCAAGCCAGGCGACACGGTGCGCGTCGCCGGCACGGAGTTCGAGTACCAACCGTGAACCCGACGCGAGAACGCATCGGCGTCCTGGGCGGAACCTTCGATCCCATCCACATCGGGCATCTGGCCGCGGCCCGCGCCGCGATCGACTGCGCACAGCTCGACCGCGTGCTGTTCGTGCCGACTGGGCAGCCGCCGCACCGGCCCGCCGCGGCAGCGAGCGCGGACGACCGGCTCGAGATGACCCGGCTGGCCACCGCCGGCGACCAGCATTTCGGAGTCTCCGACCTCGAGCTTCGGCGCCCTGGGGCGTCGTTCACATCGGACACGCTGCGCGCCCTTCATGAGGTGCATCCGAATGCCGACCTGTTCCTCATCCTCGGCTGGGACGCGGCCCGGCTGTTTCGAACGTGGCACGAGCCGGACCAGGTTCGCCGGCTGGCGACGATACTGGTGGTAACTCGTCCAGGCAGCGGCTCGCCGCAACCCGCGGACCTCGAGGCCGCCGGGCTCGGTGGCAAGCAGGTGATCGTGTGCGTCGACAGCACACCCGACGTATCCGCGAGTGCGATCCGACGCGATGTCATGAGTGGGCGCGCGGTGGATGGCAAGGTGCCGCCGGCGGTGCAGCAATACGTCGCAGCCCACGGCTTGTACGCTGGATGAGTTGAAGCCCGCTCGCCCCCGGGGTCTGACCCCGCTCCAGGTCGCTCGAATGCTGCGTGGCGCGGCGGTCGACAAGAAGGCGTGGGACGCGGTGGTCATCGACGTCCGCGACAAGACCTCGATCGCCGACTACTTCGTCGTTTGCGAAGGCGAAACCGACCGCCAGGTCCGCGCCATCGCAGACGGCATGGTCGACGCCGCCAAGGACAAGCAGCTGCGGCCCCTGGCGGTGGACGGCTATGAGGACGCCACCTGGATCCTGCTCGATTTCGACTCCGTCCTGGCCCACGTTTTCCTGCCCGGCGAGCGGTCCTACTACGACCTCGAGAGCCTGTGGGGCCGAGCCGCTAAGGGACGAAAAAAGGCCAGCTAGCGGCATAGGATTGGTGGCCCATGGCGCACCCGGTGAGTAGTCGAGGCGGCGCGCGCAGCTCCCATGCTTCGTTCGGCGACCTCGACAAGCCGCTCTACACGATCAGCGTCGCGGCGGAGATCCTGGAAACCCATCCCCGGACCCTCATGCTCTACGAGGACGCGGGCCTCATCGAGCCTCACCGCACCTCTACCAACCGCCGCCGCTACTCCCAGCGGGACGTCACCAAAGTCCAGGTCATCCAGCACCTGACCCGCGAGAAAGGCGTCACGCTAGCCGGCGTCCGCCACATCCTCAGCCTGTTCGAGACGATGAAGAAGCATCGCGTGGAGCCTCCGTCCGAGCTGCGCGAAGTCTTCGACCGCTACTCCCAAATCATCTAGAAAATGCCAGGTGCGGCTTAAGGCCGGATTTACTCCGGCCGTCTCCCATGCGTGTCACCTTCCAGGCGCCACCCAGCGTGGCTGAGGAGAG
>VBHB01000204.1 GCA_005880315.1 Chloroflexota bacterium
TGCGGTGTTCCCGGTCCCGTTCCGCCCGCAGCGGGCGAGGGAATCGATCGCGAGCGCCCTCGGCGGCCGGACGTCGGCGGGAGAGATTCTCGTCATCCTGCCTCATGAGCAGCTGGCGGCCGAAGCGGTGCTGAACGAGGCTGGGAGGGCTGCATCGGGCCGTGGCGCGGTGTTCTTGTATCGCGGCAACGCACCGATGTACGACGACACCGAGCTGATGGAGGTGGCCGACCCATACCTCAAGGATTACTCCGCCCACGACGCCTTCGCCCGTGCCGAGATGCTTACGCGCAAGCACGTACCCAACCGGCGATACGTCTATGTGCCGGGAAATCTCCCGCGAGAGGTGGTGGGGGAGGTTTGGAGGACGATCTCACCAAAGGAGACGGTGGTTTCGGCGGACGACCACGATGTGCTGCCGCCGATGCCGTTCGATCGGATCCGCCGCCACCACTCCGATGGCACCACAGTGCTGCACATGTTCACCGCCAAGACCCACAGGCCTGCCCCAACGGGAGCTGCGGTTTAGGGCGGGATCGCGACCAGCTCGCCATTAGCGCCCATTCGAGCCTGATCCCAACATGAGCTTTCGCCATGCGCCTCATTCAGCCGCCCAAGCCCGACCCTTGCCTTTTCCCTGTCCGTTTCGGGTAGTCCAATCTCCCCACCCGGCGCGCGGCGCGCAGCGCCGCGGGCCGACCTCCCCACTGGTGGGGAGGTGAAAACAGACCTCATTTGGCGCGGGCCGACCTCCCCACATGGTGGGGAGGTGAAAAAGACCTCATTTGGCGCGGGCCGACCTCCCCACGGGTGGGGAGGTGGTTAGGCCGGGATGATCAGGTCCTTCAGATCGCGCGGGTAGTCGGTCATCGAGCGGCAGCCGTCCTCGGTGATGACGACGGTGTCGGAGTGGCGGAAGCCGCCCAGCTCCTTGAGATACACCCCGGGCTCGACGGTGAACACCATGCCCGGTTCGAGCACGGCGTCGTCGCCGCGGTCGAGGAATGGGGCCTCGTGGCCCTCGAGGCCGATCGAGTGGCCGACGTGGTGGCGGATGGAGCCCTCGACGCCCAGCTCGCGCGCCAGCTGAACGCATGCAAGCTCGACCTCGCCGGCGGGGACGCCTGGCGCCATCACCTCGATGGCGCGCGACTGCAGCGCGAGCATCGCGTCGAAGGCGCGCTCCTGCTCCGGGGTCGGAGTGCCGACGATCATCGTTCGCTCGAGCTCGCTGTGGTAGCCGTCGATGTCCGCCCCCGCACCGCTCACGAGGACATCACCAGCGGCGATGCCGTGGCCCATCACGAACCCATGCGGCATGGCGGTCGATCGCCCGCCGACGAACATCGCCTCGAGCCCCGTTCCGTTGAACCCGCGCGGGCGCCATCCGGGCATCTCCCGCACCATCTCGAAGAGCGTCTCAGTGGCAGCAGGCGCGTAGCACTCCATCTCGGTCTTTCCCGTCGTGATGGCGCTTTGCATGCGCCGGTGCGCCCGCGAGGCCCAGTCGCAGCTCAGCTGGATGCACGCGAGCTCGGTTGGGGACTTCACGCGACGCAGCGACTCCACGAGCATCTCGGCATCAACCGGGCGTTCGCCGCTGAGGTCGCTGAGCCGCGGGCCGCGGTAGCCCCAGTAGGGCACGTATCCGTCGTGGTCCGCGCCTGTGCGGCGCGGCTTGGCATTTATCTCGGCCAGCTTCACCGCCACCAGCTCCATCGGGTGCTCGGCGCCTGGATACTCGAAGTAGATGCCCACGTTGTCGATGCCGGGCACCGATTCTGCGTGCTCCTTCTCGACCGCCGGCACGACCAGCGAGGCGTACTGGTTCGGGCCGAGGATGAGGACGATCGGGCGCTCGGTGGGGACGTGATGGAAGCCGGTCATGTAAGCGATGCGCGCCGGGTAGAACACCGCGATCGCGTCCAGCCCCGCGGCCTCCATGCCGGCGCACACGGCCTCACGCCTGGCGGCGTACTCGTTGCTGGTTATCTGTGGGTAAGCAGCGGGCGCTGTCACCCTCCCCGCTAGCGGGGAGGGAGGGGTGGGGGTGCCCGCACTCTTGGCAGCCTTCTTAGTACGCGGCAAGTTTCTTCATGGCCTCCGCGATCTTGGTGGGGTTGGGCATGAAGAAATCCTCCTGCGCGTTGTTGAACGGCATGGCGGGAATGTCGGGCCCGGCGACGCGGACCACGGGCCCGTCGAGGCTGTCGAAAGCATGCTCCGAGATGATGGCCGCGATCTCGGCCCCGAAACCACCGGTGATGTTGTCCTCGTGCACGACGATCGCCTTACCCGTCTTGCGCACTGACTGCAGGATGGTGTCGCGGTCGAGGGGCGCCAGGCTCCGCAGGTCGACGACCTCGACGCTGACGCCGTCCGCCGCCAGCTGCTCCGCTGCTTGCAGGCAATAGTGCGTCATGAGTCCCCACGCAAAACAGCTGATGTTGGTTCCCTCGCGTCGCACCACAGCCGGGCCAATTGGCACGAGGTGGTCGCCATCTGGAACCTCCTCGGCGACGAGGCGATAGATCTTCTTGTGCTCCAGAAAGAGAACGGGGTCCGGGTCGCGAATGGCTGACTTGAGCAGCCCATGGGCGTCGGCGGGCGTGCTCGGTATCACCACCTTGAGCCCCGGCACGTGGGCGTAGAACGCTTCGATCGACTGCGAGTGGTAGAGCCCACCATGCACGCCGCCGCCGAAAGGCGCGCGGATGACCATGGGCACCGACCAGTCGCCGTTCGACCGGTATCGCGTGCGAGCCGCCTCGCTGACGATCTGGTCGAAGGCGGGGTGGATGAAGTCGGCGAACTGGATCTCGGCGATTGGAATCAGCCCGTTGAGCGCGGCGCCGATGGCGACGCCCACGATGCCCGATTCCGCGAGCGGTGTGTCGAGCACGCGGGCCTCGCCAAACCTGGCGTATAGGCCTTCGGTGGCCCCGAAAACTCCACCTTTGCGCCCGACGTCCTCGCCCATCACGAGCACGCGCTCGTCGCGCTCCATCTCCTCCGTGATGGCCGCGCGCACGGCCTCGATCATTCTCATCTCAGCCAACTAGGTCACTCGAGAAGACATTGTCCAGCGCCTGGGCTCCTTCTGGGGAGGGTGCCTGCCTGGCCTCGACGACCGCGGCGGCAATGGCGCGGGCGGACTCGCGCTGGATCTCGTCGTCGGCGTCATCGCTCAGCCCACCTGCCGCCGCCAGCCGCCGCCGCATCCGGTCGATCGGGTCCTGCCAGGCCTGCGCCTCCAGCTCCTCGGGCGGCCGTAGGCCCCCAAATGCCGCCGACGCAGCGCCGAAATCGCCGCCGTCGAGGGTCTCGGCGGCGAGGCCGTAGCCCTCGGCTCGAGTCGCGGGCGAAGCCTCGAGGTGCCGCGCGATGGGGCGCGAGCCGCCCGCGATCTCTTCGACCAGGCATATGAGGGGGAGGCCATGGGCACCGGCGAAGTTGAGGCCCTCGTGCCAGTCGCCGGTATAGATGCCGCGCTCGTCGGTGCAAACGAGCGTGACCTCGTCCCGCCCCGACACCTGGGTCGCGTACGCGATGCCGGCGGCCTGGGCGACATGCCGCCCGCCCATCGCGGGCGTGTTGACCAGACGCGACGCGCTGGACGCGTAAGGCGATGCCTTTTCGAAGACGGCAAGCATCACGTCCAGCGGAGACATGCCCATCGCCAGGCGAAGCGCAAGGTCGAGTGGACCCGAAACCACCCAGTCGCGGCCCGGGCGCAGCGCGGCCGCGGCGGCCACCTGCAATGCCTCGAACCCGGTCACGCGGATCGAGGGAGCCATTCTTTCGAGGCGCTCCAGCACCCACAAGCGGCGCTCGATCGCGCGCGCCATCACCATGGTCCGATAGAGCGCGAGCAGCGTGCTCGCCGGGGGGTTGATGACCGGTGCGCGCGCCATCACCGGCTCAGTAGACTGCACCTTCGGGACGAGGGGACGAAGAGCGCCCGGTTTCGCCCAACCCTGGGGAGGTAGTTGGAATTTCGTTCTCGGCCGACGTCAAGAACGAGATGGCCGGACTTCTGCCGGCCAGGCCTTGTTGCCAGCTGAGCGAGCTGCTGGGCATTTACTTCGGTTCGCGCGCGCGCCTGATCAAGAGGTCGACCGACGGCCAGGCCGCGTATTTTTCGCTGCTCCGAAACGCAGTGGCCCGCAAGGTGGTCAGGCTCGGCCGCTCGGTCGGCCACATGGAGGCGAAGTATCAGGCGGTCAAGACCAAAAAGCGCATGGCCTTCTTCATCGAGCTCGCTCTGCCGGCCGGCCTGGAGCCCGCTTTTACGCAGGCGGC
>VBHB01000225.1 GCA_005880315.1 Chloroflexota bacterium
GGAATGCCCCGCTGCAGTATCGCGGCAGTGGGTTGGTCGGGGATCGCGGGGAGCGGTCTGGAGATCATCGGAGGCTGGGGGAGCAAGAGCCATACCGTGAGAGCATCTCGCGCGGACCTCCGGCTGCGCATGCTGGTCGACTCACGGGGGAGTAGCGTCGCGTGCTTCCAACACAGCGGTACACGTGCTATGTAGGATCGGAACCACACAGGCTCTGTAACTGGCACGGGGCTTGCTAGTTACGCGGGCATGACACTGCCGCGCTTGCGTCCTTTTACGTGGACCGTCGCCCCACAGGCCGACCCCGACGTGGGTCGGCGCCTTCTCAATGTGGTGATTGCCAGCCTGGCCTTGATCCTCGCCCTGCCGGTAATGGTTGTCATCGCACTCCTGATCAAGCTGACGTCCCCCGGCCCCGTCCTGTTCATCCAGCGGCGGGTTGGACTCGATCGTCGCGACCTCGCCCACGCGGGTGGCAACTCCCGGCGCCATGCTGACTGCGGCGGCCTCACGTTCACCATGTACAAGTTCCGTACGATGCACGTCAATGCCGCAGCCGCGTCCGAGGTCTGGGCTCAGCGCGACGATCCGCGCGTCACCCCGGTAGGACGGGTGCTGCGCAAGTTCCGGCTCGACGAGCTGCCACAGCTTTGGAACGTACTGGTAGGCGATATGAACATCGTGGGCCCGCGTCCGGAGCAACTCACGATTTTCGCAACCCTGCGCGAGCAGATACAGGAGTACACCCTTCGCCAGCGCGTTCTGCCGGGGATCACCGGCTGGGCCCAGATTAATCGCGCGTACGACAGCAGCGTGGATGATGTTCGCGAGAAGCTGACCTACGACCTGCAATACATTCGCCAGCGCTCGGCGTTCGAAGACCTCAAGATCATGCTGCTCACGCCCGCGGTTATGCTCGGCCGGCGGGGTGGCTGGTGAGCTAGACTAGCTCACCGTACGGCCCGGTCGTGCCTCTGCCCGCTCGTGAGCGTCGCCCCTGCGCAGCAGGGCCGCAGCGAATCGGCGACCGCCGTGCGCACCGCGGATCCTGTGCAAGCAGAAGGGTCCACCGGCGAAGGAACCCTTTCTTGAATCGAAACTAGAAGGACAATGCGAATTCAGGTGTGCGGGTCGACCGAACAGCTGGCCCAGCTGCGAGGTCCGTGGAATGCGCTGCTCGCGCGGGCCGCGGAGAACACTCCGTTCCTGACGCATGAGTGGATCACGGCGTGGTGGCGAGCGTTTGGCTCGGGCTCATCGATGTACGTGATTACCGCGTGGCAGGACGCTGAACTCGTGGCCGTTGCCCCCCTTGCTTACACGAAGCAACACATGGTCGGGGCAACGCGCTCAGTCCTCACATTCATGGCAAACGAGTATTCGAATCGTGCCAACTTCATTGTCAGTCACGCGCCACGGGCGGCGCTGGAAGCCATCCTGGATCACCTGCTGACCTCGGCCCCGCCTTGGGACGTGTTGCAGATGGAGCCCGTCGACGAGGATAGTCCAGTCACCCAAGCGTTCCTCAAGATTCTGGCTGACCGCTCGCAGGCGTTCGGGATCGAGGATAGCCTCCGGTCCCCGTACCTCCCGCTGCCGGCAACATGGGCGGGCCTGAAAGAAGGCCTGAGTCCATCTTTCCGTAAGACTCTCGATCGCAAACTGCGCAAGTCGAGGCAATTGGGCGCTTCGCTGCGCGTGCGATTCCTCACAGATCCGGATTTGAGCGAAGCGTTCGACATCGCCACCCAGACCTGGCAACACGCCAGGGGAACGTCCATCGCCTCGACTGCCTGCTTGCGCCAGTTCTACAGTGAGCTCGCGGGTGCGAGAAACTGGCTACAGCTGGCCATCCTTGAGCTGGACGGCAAGCCGATTTCCTTCGAGTATGACCTGCTGTACGAGCGCGTTCTGTATAACCTCAAACTGGGCTACCGGTCGCAATTCGCAGCCCTGTCACCGGGACTCGTCTTGCAGGCCGCGGTCTTGCAACACGCTGCCGAAGACGGCGTGCACCAATACGACCTCCTGGGATCTGACGACGGCTACAAGCTCCACTGGTCACGAACGGTCCGAATCCACCGGCGGGTCGTGGTGTTCAACCACCAACTGCTCTTGCGGGTGGCACATCTCGTACGGTGGCGGGTCAAGCCTTTTCTCAAGGCACATTTCCCTCTCCTGGTCGCTTTCAAGCGGGCGTTGCGTCCTCTGTCCGCTGGTGCAGACCGATGAACGGGCGCGCGACAGCGCCTCCAGCAATAGCAGCGCCGCGCAGCCGCGCCAGGGACGCAATTCGGCCATTCCGACGAGACGACATCCCAGACGTTGTCGCTTTGTATAAGGAGGTTTTCCCCGCCACGGAACATAGTGGGGCCAGCGACTTGGAGTCGTATTTCGACCTTGCGTTTTTCGGGAGTCCGTTTACCGACGAGAAGGTAGGCTCGTTGGTCTACCTCGGCAGCGGCGGTAATATCCTCGGATTCCTCGGAGTCCAGCCCAGACGCTTGTCGATCAGGGGGCGCACGCTCCGCGCCGCCGTGTGCACCAAATTCATGGTGGCACGCCGCGCAGGCATCAACAATGCCGCCGTGCGCATGCTCAGGAGCGTCTTTGACAGACCGCTGGATCTGGTGATGGCCGACTTGGCAAACGACCCCGCGCGGCGGCTGTGGGAGGGACTCGGCGGAAAGACCGCCATGCTGGGTAGCCTTTATTGGAGTCGTGCACTGCGTCCGGCTCGGTATCTCGTGTCGCGAATCAGCAGACGACTCCGGCTGAACTCTCTGGCCTTTGCCGCCAGGCCGCTCGCCGACATTGCGGACAGGGTCGCGGCGCGCTATACGCTGCGCTGGCTCCCTCGTCCGGTCGCGGGCCACACGTCGGAGAACCTCGATCCGGAAACTCTCGTCACCTGTCTTCCCACCGTGTGCCGCGAGCGCCCGTTGCGCCCCGACTACGACGCTAGATCCCTGAAGTGGTTGCTCGAGGTCATGTCGGATGCGAATCATGCGAAGCCCCTGCGCAAACAGCTCGTGCGCAATGCTCAGCACGAGGTCGTCGGGTGGTTTCTCTATTTTCTCGAACGGGGCGGAGAGAGCAACGTTGTGCAAATGGCTGCGAGCAAGCGTTCCGCCGAGGCCGTACTGCAAATCTTGCTCGCCGATGCCTGGAGCCAAGGCTCAGTCGTTCTCTCAGGGCGCTTCGAGCCTGGTTTTGCGGGAGCATTGTCATCGCAGGGCTGCGCCTTGAGTCACGGCCCGTGGATGCTGGTCCATTCCAAACAACCTGACGTGCTGGACGCCATCTTCAGTGGCGAGGCGTTCCTCAGTCGTCTGGAAGGCGAGTGGTAGCAGCGGAACAGGTCATGAGTGGAGCGCCGCGAGGTCGTGTTTGCCGCTGGGAAGTCGTGGCAGCGCGTCGCGCAGCTCGAACCGTGCCGGCTGCATGTGGCGGGGAAGCTCCACGCCGACGTACATCCTGAGCCGCTCCAGCGATCCGCCACCGGCGAGCACCACGACCGTGGCGATCTCGTCGGGGCTGACGCGGTATCCCAATGTCTTGATCATCCGTTGCGAGCGACCCACGAAGTACAACCAGCCTTCCGCGTCCCGACGCACGAGGTCACCCGAGAACACGACACGTTCAGAGTCCGGGGCACCCGGGGGTCGCAGCGGGTGCGGGCGAAATACGCGCGCCGTTTCCACCGGGTCGTTCCAGTAGCCCAGCGTGACCGTTGACCCGCGATGCACCAACTCTCCGACGTCGCCGGGCTCACACGGCGTTAGGTCTTCGCGCAGCACCAGCACCTCGGCGCCGGGGATCGCCCGGCCCATCGAATCCGGCCGCTTGTCGACTTCATCCGGCGGGAGGTACGTGCTGCGGAGCACTTCGGTCAACCCATACATAAGAAAGAGGCGGGCCTGGGGTTGGGCTCGGCGGAGTGCGCGGACCATCGGCACGGGTAGATGCCCGCCGGCGTTTGTCGCAATCCGCAGAGATTTCAGCTGCTCGTCACGAAAGGAAGGCACGTTCAGCAGCTGTTGCCACAACGGTGGCACTGCCGCCAGAACGCTGACCTGCTGCGTCCTCAGGTTGGTGACAAGCTGCGAGGCCAGGGGAGAGCGCTCCACGACGAGGGCGGCGCCGCTGCCTACTGCGCAGAGCACTTGACTCATTCCGTATACAAAGCTGAACGGGAGGACGCTGGCTATGCGATCCGTCGCCACGATACCGAGATAACCGACCACCGTCTCCGCGGCGGCGAGCAGATTGCCATGACTGACCGTTACACCCTTGGGTAGCCCCGTCGAACCCGATGTGAAAACGATCTGGACGGGATCCATGCCAACCCGGGATACGGGCGTGAAATCAGCGGGCGACACGAGGTCTCGAGCCAGAAGCATAGCGCTGTGTGTGTCGATGCGGCGCGGTTGTCGCGACAGCAGCTCTTCGGAAGTGATAAGTACCGTTGCGCCCGCCCCCTCGAGAATGTGCTCG
>VBHB01000083.1 GCA_005880315.1 Chloroflexota bacterium
TCGGGCGTGAGGTTCTCATACGACCAGTCGTCGGACTTCAGCAAGGCCACCGCGAAGTTCGTGGCCGACCAGCTGAAGACCAACCTTGGCGTGGACGTGACCCTCGAGCCGCTTGATGTCAACACGCTGAGCGGGCGCCTTGATGTGGGCGGCTTTCAAATCGCGGGACCGCTGGGCTGGACCGCCGACTTTGCGGACCCGTCTGACTGGTTCGGGCTCTTCCTCACCACCAGCGGCAACAACTTCGCGCTGTACCAGAATCCTGCCTACGACAACTTCGTACACGCCGCCGCGACCGACATCCAGGCGGACCGCCGGGACCAGGAGTACAAGCAGGCCCAGAAGCTGCTGGTCAACGACGTCCCCGTCGCGTTTCTGGCACAGCCCGTGAGCTGGTATCTCGCACGGCCTTATGTGCTCGGCGCGACGACCAGCCCCCTCGACGAGTGGCCGGGCGCGCTGTATCCGGCGCAGATCTACATCGGAGCGCACTGATCAAGCGAACAAGTGTTCACGCTGACATCAGCTATCTGACTTGACACCCCATAGGGGCTGACAACAGAATTCGCTTGTAGCCGAAGAGGCTGTGAGTAAGACCTGCTGTCGGCGCACTCTCGCCCCGGGAACTTCGCCGGGAAGAAGGCGGCAGGGATCAGTCTGAGAGGTAAGACGCGTATGCACTTAGGAATTCGCCTACGAGCGATCGCGCTCGCGTCCGTGGGGTTGTTCATCGTCGCCGCGTGTGGCGGCGGAAACCCAACGTCCAACGTCAAGGAGGGTGGCACGCTGACCTACTCCCTCGACGCGGACGCCCAGACTCTGAACCCGTTCGAGGTGGGCGACGTGTCTTCGGCGCGAGCAATCCAGTTCATGTTCCCGAACCTGTACCAGGCGGACAAGAACCTGAACATCGTTCCCGACCTGGCGGACGGGATGCCGACAGTTTCTTCCGACTTGAAGACCTGGACGGTCAAGATCAGGAAAGACGCCAAGTGGAGCGACGGCTCCCCGATCACTTCCGCCGATGTGGTGAAGACGGCTCAGATCCAGGCCAACCCGAATCTGGACACCGACGCCTCATTCGACTGGAGCCCGCTGACCGACCCGGTGACCGGGGTCACCGCGAAGGACACCAACACCGTCGTCTTCACGCTGACCAAGACCTACGCTCCTTTCTTGGCAGTCAACCTGGCCACCTCAATCGCGCCGGCCGCGGTATACGGCAGCGTCGATGTGACCAAGATGCGAACCTTCGAGCAGGACCACCCGACGGTGACCGGTGGCCCGTTCCTCTTCGACAAGCGCATCGCCGGCCAGGAGATCGACCTCAAGCAGAACCCCAACTACTACGGTGGCAAGCCGCACATCGCGAACATCGTCGAGAAGATCATCACCAACACCACCGCGGCGGCCCAGGCCGTCATCAACGGTGACGTCAACTGGGACCCCGAGATCAACGGCGCTGCCATTGACACCGTCACGGCCGCGACCGGGATCAACAGCTACGTCTACGCCGACCTCGCGTACTACGACATCCGCTTCAACGACCGGGCCAAGTGGGTCGACGGGTCGAAGGACACCCTGTTCGGGGATGTCAACGTGCGCCGAGCTTTCGCTTACGCCCTGGACAAGGCCTCGATCGTCAAGGCGGCCACGAGCGGACACGGCACCCCGATGTGGGGCGACATCGTGCCGGCTTCGGCTTACTACGACGACAGCGCGGTAGTTAAGTACGCCCAGGACATCGCCAAGGCCAAGAGCCTGATGGACGCTGCGGGCTGGACCGCGGGCTCTGACGGCATCCGGGTCAAGAACGGCAAGAAGTTCTCCGGGAAGTTCTTCGTACGCGCCGACAAGCCGCAGCGCGTGAAGGCTGTGGAGATCATGTCCGAGCAGCTGCGCACCAACCTGGGCATGGACCTTCAGCCGACACCGACCGACTTCAAGGTCTTCTACAAGCCGATCCAGGCGGGCAACTTCGACCTGGCGTTCGCCGGGTGGGGCCTCAGCCTCGACCCCGACGACTACACCATCTTCAGCTCGACCCAGATCCGGCCGGAAAAGACCAACAGCGGCAGCAACTGGACGGGCTTCGTCAACGCCGACCTGGACACGGCCATCGCCGCCCAGCAGACCGACCTGAAGCCGACCTCAGCGGCCACTTTCGCCGCTCGGAAGGCCGACTTCGCCAAGGTCGAGCACATTCTTGGTGACAACGTCGTTGTCTACTTCATGTGGGCCGACAACGTCGGCCAGGCATTCAACGGCGTCGCCGGAGTGCAGCCCGGCAACAACAACAGCCTCAACTACGCGGACCAGGGTCGCAACACGCAGATCTTCTCTGCGTGGAGCCTGACCAAGTAAGAGCTATTGGGAGGCGGCCGGTGCCGCCTCCCACCCTACCTGTGCGTTGATCTCATGAAGAGCGTGTGGGAGCAGTAGGATGAGCCGGTGACGTTTTACGTCATAAGACGCGTCTTGATCGGCGTGATGCTGCTGTTCTTGATGTCGTTCGCCTTTTTCGGCCTGACGCGCCTTACCCCAGGCCCGCCCTTCAGCACCGGCGAGAATCCGCGCGCCCACCAGGAGCTGATCGACAAGCGGATGAACGCGCTGGGCCTGAACAAGCCCTGGTACGCCCAGTACCCCGCCTACCTCAATGCCCTGGTGCACGGCAACCTCGGCGACTCGTACGTGTACAACCAGCCTGTCACCAAGCTCCTCACCCAGCGCGTGCCCAACTCGGTCATCCTGCTCGGGACCGCCCTGATAGTGTCCCTGCTAATCGCCATCCCCCTCGGCATCTTCGCCGCCACCCGCCAGTACTCGAAGCTGGACATGACGACTTCGGTCATCAGCTACGTGGGGATATCTGTGCCCAGTTTCGTCCTGGGCATCTTTCTGCTGTTCGCCGGCGGCATCTGGTTGAGGCATCTCACCGGAGGGGATTTCTACTTCCCTCTGTTCGGGATGCACAAGGGTTCCACGAGCGGCCTGGACGACCTCGTCTGGCACATGGTCCTGCCGGTCACCTCGCTGGCGGTCCTCAGCGTCGCCGGCTTCAGCCGGTTCATGCGCGCCAGCATGCTGGAGGTCCTGCACCAGGACTACGTGAGAACGGCGAAGGCCAAGGGGCTTGCGCAACGCACCGTCAACTACAAGCACGCGCTTCGCAACGCCATCCTTCCGATCATCACCCTGGTGGCCCTGCAGACGCCGCAGTTCGTGAGCGGCGCCATCATCACGGAAGGAATCTTCAGCTGGCCGGGAATGGGCCTGCTGGCGTTTCAAGCCGCGGTCGACCGCGACTACCCGGTGATCCTCGGGGTCGTCATGCTGGTCGCTGTCTTGACCGTCACTTTCAATCTCCTCGCGGACATTGCGTACGCGGTGGTGGATCCGCGGATTCGGTACTGAGGTAGAGATGGCAGACCAACCGCTGAAGAGGATTGCGCAGACCGGCTCTCTCCTCGGCGCCGCCGGCGTCGCCCAGGCGATGGCTGCCGAAGAGGCGCTGCGCCACGAAGGGGCGGCTGAAGACCTGGTCGTCGCCGAGGTCGCCGAGCCAAGTGAGATCGGTTTCTGGAAGCTGGCGGTCATCCGCTTCCTCCATCACCGCACCGCGACCGTCAGCCTGGGGATCCTTCTGTTCATCATCGTGACGGCGATGATTCTTCCCACCTTCCAGGGCGACCTCTTCCGGCTCCAGGACTACACGCACCCGTACGGTTCGCCGTTCGAGTTCCATTCCCGGACCGTCTCACTCGCCGGCGCCAGCTTCAGCATCCCGTGGACGGATCACCTCCTCGGCACCGACGCGCTCGGTCGAGACGAGATGGCACGGCTGGTCCGGGGCGCGCGCGTATCGCTGACGGTGGGACTGCTGGCGATGCTCGGCTACATCATCATCGGCGGGATCCTCGGAGCTCTGGCCGGTTACTACGGCGGCTGGATCGACAACGCCTTGATGCGTCTGACCGACGTGATCATCGCCATGCCGTTCATCCTCGTCGTGGTCGCCGTGACCGCGGCCTTCGGCGGCGTCAGCCTCACTGTGCTGGTCCTCGTCATCGCCGGCCTTGGCTGGTTCGAGATAGGCCGGCTCATGCGCGCCCAGTTCCTTGTCTTGAGGGAGTCGGAGTTCGTCCAGGCGGCGCGCGCGCTGGGCGCTTCCGACGCTCGCATCATCTTCCGCCACATCGTCCCGAACTCCCTCGCGCCGATCATCGTGTCGGCCACCCTGGGCGTGAGCGGCATCATCCTGCTCGAGGCGGCGCTCGGCTTCCTCGGGTACAGCGTGCCTCCCCCCGAGCCGAGCTGGGGCAACCTGCTCAGCCAGTACGAGGAGGAGATCCAGCTCGGCAAGCTCTGGCCGCTGGCGTTTCCAGCGATCGCGCTGGTGACCACTGCGCTCTGCATCAACCTGATCGGCGACGGAATTCGGGACGCGCTAGACCCACGACAGAGGTGACCCAGGTCCTCCCCGGAAAACCGGCCGGAGCCGTCAAGGAAGGGACGGTCCTCGAAGTTCGCAATCTTCACGTTCAGTTCCACGTCCACGGCGGGACGGTGAAGGCGGTCCGCGGCCTCAACCTGACCATCCCGGCGGGCACCACCGTCGGCCTCGTCGGCGAGTCGGGCTGTGGCAAGAGCGTCAGCGCACTGACGATCATGCGATTGCTGGAGCAGAACGCCAAGGTCACCAGTGGCGAGGTCAAGTTCCGCGGCAAGAACCTCCTCGGCCTCTCCGAGCCTGCGATGCAGCAGGTGCGCGGAAACGACATCTCGATGATCTTCCAGGAGCCGATGACGGCGCTGAACCCGGTCTTCAGCGTCGGCGACCAGATCGCGGAGTCGATCCAGACCCACGAGCTCGCGGGCGCCGCCGACGCTCACAAGCGGGCCGTCGAGCTGCTCCGGATGGTGGGCATCGCCGATGGCAAGCGCCTGGCCAAGGAGTACCCCCACGAGCTGTCGGGCGGGATGCGGCAGAGGGTCATGATCGCGATGGCGCTCGCCTGCGACCCGGACCTCCTGATCGCCGACGAGCCCACCACCGCGCTCGACGTCACGATCCAGGCCCAGATCCTCGAGCTGATGCGCGACCTGAAGAAGCGGACCGGCGCCGCGATCCTGTTGATCACGCATGACCTGGGCGTGGTGGCCGAGATGTGCGACGAGGTTGCTGTGATGTACGGCGGCAGGATCGTCGAGCACGCCGCCACGCACGAGCTGTACCGAAACCCCAAGCATCCGTACACGGTGGGACTCCTGGAGTCGATCCCGCGCCTGTATCACAAGCAAGATCGGCTGCACGTCATCCGCGGCAACGTGCCGAACCCATTGACCATCCCGCCTGGCTGCTCGTTTCACCCCCGCTGTCCCAAGCGGTTCGAACCCTGTGACCGCTACGTGCCGTCGCTCGCGACGGTGGCGCCGAGCCACCTGGCCAGCTGTTTCCTCTATCCGGAGGTCAAGCGCCTGCAGGAATCGGACCTGGACGACCAGTGAGCCAGCAGCAGCTTGCGGATATAAAGGAACGGGCGGCCGGCACCGGACCGCTGCTCGAGGTCCGCGACCTGGTCAAGCATTTCCCGGTGCGGGGCGGACTGCTGCAGCGGGCCGTGGCCTGGGTGAAGGCCGTCGACGGCGTGACCTTCGATATCAAGCGCGGCGAGACCCTCGGCCTGGTTGGCGAGTCGGGGTCAGGCAAGTCGACCGTGGCACGCACCATCTTGCGGCTCATCCCACCCACCAGTGGCGAGGTCCTGCTGGAGGGCAAGAGCGTCTTCAAGGCGTCGCCGAGCCAGATGAAGAAGCTGCGACGCGACATGCAGATCATCTTTCAGGACCCGTACGGCTCGCTGAACCCGAGGATGTCCGTCGGCGAGATCATCGGCGAGGGCCTGCTCGTGCACGGCGTCGGCTCACCGCGCGAGCGTGAGGCCACCGTCGACCGTTTGCTCGAGGTGGTTGGGCTGCGCGGCCAGCACCGGGGCCGGTTCCCGCACGAGTTCAGCGGCGGCCAGCGGCAGCGCATCGGCATCGCGCGTGCCCTGGCGCTGACGCCGAAGATCGTGATCGCGGACGAGCCGGTCTCAGCGCTGGACGTCTCGATCCAGTCGCAGATCCTCAACCTGCTGAGCGACCTGCAGAGGGACTTCAACCTCACCTACCTCTTCGTGGCCCACAACATGGCCGTGGTCGAGCAGGTGAGCGACCGGATCGCGGTCATGTACCTCGGCAAGATCGTCGAGGTCGGCCCAGCCGAGGACGTGTGCAAGGACCCGAAGCACCCGTACGCCAAAGCGTTGATCTCGGCGGTGCCGGTGGCCGACCCCGACGTCCGGCGCGAACGGGTCGTCCTCAAAGGAGACATTCCCAGCCCGATCAACCCGCCTTCGGGCTGCCATTTCCGCACCCGCTGCCCGATCGCCACCGACCGGTGCGCGGTCGAGGAGCCACTGCTGCGGCCGGTCGGCAAGGACCGCGTCGCCGCCTGCCACTACGCCTGAAGGGGCCTTATTTGACACCCGAAAGGCCGATCGGGACAATTCAGCCAGGTCTGACGGTGAGTAAGACCTGCCGCCGGCGCACTCTCGCCCCGGACGCCGAATCGCGGTAGGCGCACGGGAAGTGGACGGCAGGGTTTAGTGAGGTATCGCTCTATGCGCATATCAGGACTCCGTGTCCTCGCCGCCGTCGGGCTGATGGCCCTGGCGCTGGCCGCGTGCGGCAACAACCCGACGACACAACAGAAGCTGAGCGGCGGCACGGCGACCTGGGCCGAGGCCCCGAACGCCAAGCCCAACTACATCTTCCCGCTGGCGTCGGGCGGATTCTTCAGCGTCGCCAACCTCAGCCAGTTCCAGTTCCTGATGTACAGACCCCTGTACTGGTTTGGAGAGAACGGCACCGTCAAGCTCAACTCCAACCTGAGCCTGGCCAAAGACCCCGTCTATACCGACGGCGGCAAGACGGTGACGATCACGCTCAAAGGCTGGAAGTGGTCCGACGGGCAGCCGATCACGTCACGTGACGTCGAGTTCTGGATGAACCTGCTCAAAGCCAACGTCGGCCACTGGGCCGCTTATGTGGCCAAGGAGTTCCCCGACAACGTCATCGGGATGAAGTTCCCGGACTCGATGACGTCGGTATTCACGCTCGACAAGGCTTATGGCAGCCTCTTCTTCAACTACAACGAGCTGAGCCAGATCAGCCCGCTGCCCCAGCACGTCTGGGACAAGACCTCCGCATCGGGCGCCGTCGGCGATTTCGACCGCGACCCGACGCAGGCTGCCGCCGTGTACAAGTACCTGGACGGCGAGTCAAAGTCAGTCGGCACGTACGACAGCAACCCGCTCTGGCAGATTGCGGACGGACCCTGGAAGCTGAAGTCGATGACCACCGACGGCCACGTGGCGATGGTCCCGAACACCGGCTACTCGGGCCCGGTCAAGCCCACGATCGCGGAGTTCGATGAGCAGCCGTACACGACTGACACCGCCGAGTTCAACGTCATCCACACGGCCGGCATCGACTACGGATACATCCCGACCCAGGACCTCGACCAGAGGGGCTCGCTCACGAAGTACACGTTTGCGCCCTGGATCGGCTGGCAGATCACGTACATGCAGATCAACTTCGGCAACGCCGTCAACGGCTCGCTCTACAAGCAGCTGTACATGCGCCAGGCGATGCAGCATCTCGTCGACCAGGATGGATACATCAAGAACATCTTCAAGGGCTTCGCCTATCCGGACTACGGCCCGGTACCGATCAAACCGGCAAGCAACTTCGCCAGCCCGTTCGAGAAGAGCAACCCGTACCCATTTGACGTCAACGCGGCGACCAAGCTGCTGAAGGACAACGGATGGACCGTGAACGCCGGAGGGGTCAGCACCTGCTCGAACCCCGGCAGCGGAGCGGGCAAGTGCGGCGATGGCGTCAACTCCGGCGCCAAGGCCAGCTTCAAGCTCGAATACGCATCTGGGACGCTGGCGGTCAAGCAGGAGATGGAGGCTCTCAAGAGCGACTTCTCCAAGGCCGGGCTCGAGATCAACCTGACCGAGGCACCGTTCGACACCGTGATCACGGACGCCTTCGGCGGCAGCAACGTGGCGGACATGGACAACTGGGGCGGCGGCTGGATCTTCGCCCCGGACTACTACCCGACCGGCGATGAGATCTTCTCCACCGGCGCCGGCTCCAACGGCGGCGCCTACTCCAACTCGACCAATGACACCAACACGGACGCCACCACAACGAGCAACGACGTCAAGGCTCTGTACACATATCAGGACTTTCTCGCCAAGGACCTGCCGGTGATCTGGATCCCGGTGGCCGACTCGGTGCTTGCGCTCGTCAAGAAGACGCTGCACGGTTGGGACCCCCAGGACCCGATCCTGCAGCTTTACCCGGAGAACTGGTACTTCACGGCTTCTTAGAACCGGAGCATTGATGCGAATTGACGGCCGGGCACGCAGCCCGGCCGTCTGGTTTCCTGGCGTGCTGGATATGCTTGGGCTGTGACTGGTTTCCTCGTCCGGAGACTGGGCCAGTCAGTGATCGTGGTCGTGGGCGTGACGATCATCACGTTCCTTCTGACGCGCCTCTTGCCTGGAGGCGTGGCGAGGGCGATCCTCGGGTCCCGCGCCTCGCCGGTGGAGATCGCTCAGTTCAACCACGACAACGGCCTCGACCTGGCGATCTGGCAGCAGTACCTCGTCTACATAAACCAGCTGGTGCACGGCAACCTCGGCTTCTCGTACCGCCTCAACGAGAGCGTCGCCGGCCTCCTGTCCGACCATCTGCCGAAGACGATCATCCTGCTCGGCATCTCGACGCTGGTCGCCCTGGCCATCGCGGTTCCTCTCGGCGTGATGCAGGCGGTGCGCAGAAACAAGATCGAGGACTACTCCCTTACGACGCTTACGTTCGTCCTTTACTCGATGCCGCCGTTCTGGATCGCTCTCATCTTGATCAAGTGGTTCGCGATCAACCTGAACATGCTTCCGCCGCAGGGGCCGCAGGGCCCGATCAGCACGTACCTCGATCCGGTCGAGGCATCGGCGCTGGTGCTGCCGGTAATGGCGCTGGCCCTGGTGACGATCGCGCTCTTCAGCCGCTACATGCGCTCATCGATGCTCGACAACCTGGTGCAGGACTACGTGCGCACGGCGAGGGCGAAAGGCGTCTCGACCGCAGGGGTTCTGTACAAGCACGTCCTGCGCAACGCCCTCATTCCGATCGTCACCCTGCTGGGTCTCAGCCTTCCCGGCATCTTCGGCGGCGCGCTGATCACCGAAGCGGTCTTCAACTACCCGGGCATGGGACTGCTCTTCTGGGATTCGGCCCAAACGCGGGATTACCCGGTGCTGCTCGGCGTGACCATCGTGGTGGCGCTGGCCACGGTGGTCGGCAACTTGCTGGCCGACTTCTTTTACGCGGTGGTCGACCCGAGGGTGAGGATCACCGAATGAGCGTCCGAGCTCCTGTCTCAGGCCTTGACACGCTCCATCCACACGCACCTGTGCAGGTTGAGGGCGGCGAGGCGCGCATCGGCGGGAGCGCATGGAAGCTTGCCGCCTACGTCTTTCTCGAGAACCGGCTCGCGGTGGCCGGCCTGGTCGTGGTGGTCGTCATGTTCCTGTTCTGCTTCGCCGGGCCGCTGGTATGGCGCGTCGACCTGGTGCACACCGACATCGCCAACCTGACCCAGCCGCCCGGCTCGGGTCACCCGCTGGGCACGGACATCGTCGGCAAGGATGTGCTGGGCCAGCTGATGGTGGGAGGGCAGACCTCACTGGAGATCGGCATCACCGCCGCGATCCTCGCCACCACGTTTGGCGTGCTCTGGGGCGCGATCGCCGGATTCGCCGGCGGCTGGCTCGACGGGCTGATGATGCGCATCGTCGACTCCCTGCTCGCGATCCCGACCCTGTTCCTCCTGTTGGTCCTGGCAGCGATGTTCGTCACGAGCGTTCCGATGCTCATCGTCATCGTGGCCCTCGTCGCCTGGCTGGTGCCGGCCCGCCTGATACGCGGCGAGACGCTGAGCCTGCGCACGCGCGAATATGTCGACGCGGTCAGAGTCATGGGCGGCAGTGGCGCCCGCATCGTGCTCCGTCACATCATCCCCAACACGATCGGGACGATCATGGTCAACGCCACCTTCCAGGTCGCCGACGCGATCCTGCTCGTGGCGGCGCTGTCCTACCTCGGCCTCGGGGTGCCGCCCCCGGCGACGAACTGGGGCGACATGCTGTCGGATGGGGTGGCCTACACCTACGCGGGTTACTGGTGGCTGATTTACCCCGCCGGGATCGCGATCGTGGTCACGGTGGTCGCGTTCAACCTGATCGGCGACGCCATGCGCGATGCCTTCGAGGTCAGGCTCCAGAAGCGCTAGTTGGAGACTGCTTTCTCGAGCGGGAAGTGGCAGGCCGCCATCTGACCCGTCTCGAACAGTCGCAGCGGGGGCTCGACCTCGGCGCACAGGTCCTCCGCCCTCGGGCAGCGGGTGCGAAAGCGGCACCCTGAGGGTGGGTGCATGGGCGAGGGCAGCTCGCCTCGCGGCACCAGCTTGAGCTTGGTGCGCTCGAGCACCGGATCGGGCACCGGGATCGAGCTGAGCAGGCCCTGCGTGTAGGGATGCGCCGGGTGGTTGTAGACAGCTGCCGCGGGCCCGACCTCCATCAGCTTGCCCAGATACATGACCCCGATCCGGTCCGACACGTAGCGGATGACGGAGAGGTCGTGTGAGATGACTATGTAGGTGAGGTCGTGGCTTTGCTGCAGCCGGTTCATCAGGTTGAGGATCTGGGAACGGATGGAGACGTCGAGAGCGGACACGGGTTCGTCGGCCACGATCAGCCGCGGGCTCAGGGCAAGCGCCCTCGCGAGGCCGATGCGCTGGCGCTGGCCGCCCGAAAATTCGTGCGGGTAGCGCTCGACCGCACGTGGGCTGAGCCCGACCTCCCCCAGCAGCTCGACCACCCGCTGCTGCCGCTTCTCCTTGTTGCCGAAGCGGTGAATGACGAGGGGCTCGGCCAGGATGTCGCTGACTCGCATGCGGGGGTCGAGCGACGAGTAGGGATCCTGGAACATCAGCTGCATCGCCTTGCGCTTGGCTCGGAGCTGCCGGTGGCTGAGCCGGGCCAGGTCGGCGCCGTCGAACCAGATCTCGCCTGAGCTCGGTTTCTCGAGAGCCACCACCAGGCGGCCGAGCGTCGTCTTGCCGCAGCCGGATTCGCCGACGAGCCCGAACGTCTCTCCTTTCTTTATGGAGAGCGACACGTCCGACACCGCCTTGACGCTGCCCACTCTTCGTGGGACGACCGCGCCCCGGGTGACAGGAAACTCCTTGACGACGTGCTTGATATCGACCAGCGCCTCACTGCCGTTCGCGCTCATCCGGCGACCGGTGCCTCGGCCATGGCCCGGCTCGGTCGCGCGCCGCCGACCGGGTGGTAGCACGCGTACTTGTGGACCGAGTCTTCGCCATCCAGGGCCGGTTCCCGTTGTCTGCACTCGTCGCTCGCGTAGCGGCAGCGCGGATGGAATCGGCAGGCGGCCGGGGGCCGCGCGAGGTCCGGCGGGATGCCGGGGATGCTGTACAGGGGCTTCGATGAGTCCTGGTCTGGCTTCGGGATCGACTGCAGAAGCGCTTCCGTGTACGGATGGTGCGTGCTGGCGAACAGCCGGTCGATGGGCGCGTTCTCGACGATCTTGCCCGCATACATGACGCTGACGCGGTCGGCCCGGCCCGCGATCACCCCCATGTCGTGCGTGATCAAAAGGATCGCCATCTTGAACTCGCGCTTGAGACTGTCGAGCAGGCTGAGGATCTGGGCCTGGATCGTGACGTCGAGCGCCGTCGTCGGCTCGTCGGCGATGAGCAGCTTTGGCTCGCACGCGAGCGCGATGGCGATCATGACCCGCTGCCGCAGGCCGCCCGAAAGTTGGTGCGGGTACTGGTGGAGGCGTTCCTTCGGCTTGGGCATGCCCACCACCGCGAGGACCTCCTCGGCCCTCGCCATCGCCTGGTTCGCGTTCCAGCCCCGGTGGACGCGTAGCGACTCGGCGATCTGGTTGCCGATCGTCATCGTGGGGTTGAGCGAGGTCATCGGGTCCTGGAAGATGACCGACACCTCGTTGCCGCGCAGCTTGCGCATGTCATCTTCGTCGTGGGGGACGATGTCCACCCCCGCCAGGCGGATCGACCCGCCCGCGATGTAACCGCCGTTGGGGAGCAGCTTCATGATCGACATCGCGGTCATGCTCTTGCCGCAGCCGGACTCACCGACCAGCCCGAGCGTCTCGCCCTGCTCGACCCTCAGCGAGACACCATCGACCGCGCGCACCAAGTTATTGCGCTGGCGGATGTACGTCCTCAGGTCCTCGATTTCCAGGACTGGTGTGGCCAAGCGGGTTTGGAGCTCGAGTATAGGGTCGGGGGTCGGGCCTCCTACCGGTGTGAGTTGACCTCGAGGATCCGGTAGCCCTTCTTCGACTTGAGCCGCTTGACGTCGTAGCCCTGCGTCTTCAGCCACTCGGCGAGCGAGTCCGAGCCAAGGTTTCTCTGCACGACGAGGTAGGCGCTCGCGCCTTCGTCGAGCCTGGGCAGCCACTTCACCAGGAGCTCGTGGAGCGGGGCCTTGCCCACCCTCACCGGTGGGTTGGAGTAGATGGCGGCGAAACGGGTGCCCGGCGGGACCTCGTCGGGTAGGGCGGCGGTGACGTTTGGGGTCTTTGCCGCCTCGGCGTTGGCCCGCGTCAGCTCGAGGGCGCGCTCGTTGACGTCCACAGCCCAGATCCTGGCTTTGGGTGCCCGCCTGGCCAGGGCGATGGCGATCGGCCCGTAGCCGGCGCCGAGGTCGAGGATGTCGCCTTGCTCCGGAGGTTTGGGGGCCTCGTTGAGAAGTTGGAGGGTGCCGAGGTCGATTCCTCTGGACCCGAACACGCCTCGATCCGCCTGCAGCTCGAGGCTTACCTCTCCGGCATGCAGAAAGACCGTCCGCGGCTTCGAGGGGACGGCGGGCAGCGGGTCGAAGTAGTGGCCCTTGGCGTGCCGCGATAGGGGGGGTCGGTTTTTGGGTATACTCATCGTTTGTCGCCCAATCGGCTATTGCCGCATGGGATTCGAGACGTATTCAGGAGAATCGTTTGCCAACCATCCAGCAGCTTGTCCGCCTCGGTCGTCGGGCGGCCAGGCCGAAGTCTAAGGCGCCGGCGCTCAAGGGCTCACCGCAGAGGCGGGGAGTCTGCGTGCGCGTTTATACCCAAACCCCCAAGAAGCCGAACTCGGCGCTGCGCAAGGTCGCCCGCGTCCGGCTGACCACCGGCATCGAGGTCACCGCGTACATCCCGGGCATCGGTCACAACCTGCAGGAGCATTCGGTGGTGCTCATTCGCGGTGGTCGCGTCAAGGACCTGCCGGGCGTCCGCTACCACATCATCCGCGGCACCCTCGACACCGCCGGGACCAAGAACCGCAAGAAGGCTCGCTCGAAGTACGGCGCCAAGCGGGAAAAGAGCAAGGCGGCAGCCTGATGCCTCGCCGCAGCCGTCCTGTCAAGCGTGTCATCGCGCCCGACCCGGTCTACCAGTCGGAGTCGATAGCCAAGTTCGTGAACGTGGTCATGAGCAAGGGCAAGCGTTCGACCGCCGAGAAGGTCGTCTACGACGCGCTTTCGCGCGCCAGCAAGCAGTCGAAGAAGGAGCCGCTCGAGGTGTTCGAGTCGGCGCTGCGCAATGCGACTCCGCTGCTGGAGGTCAAGCCGCGCCGTGTCGGTGGCGCGACCTACCAGGTCCCAGTCGAGATCCGGCCCGAGCGCCGGCTGGCGCTCGCGCGCCGGTGGATCGTCCGTTTCGCGCGGCAGCGCGGCGGGAAGAGCATGTCCGAGAAACTCGCATTCGAGATCCTCGACGCCTCCCAGAACACGGGCGGGGCCGTCAAGCGCAAGGAAGAAACCCATCGGATGGCGGAAAGCAACAAGGCTTTCTCCCACTTCCGGTACTGATAGAGAGATGAGCGTGGCACTGAAGATGCAGGAGCGTCCGGTCGCGATCGACAAGGTCCGAAACATCGGGATCATGGCGCATATCGACGCCGGTAAGACCACGACCACCGAGCGCATCCTTTTCTATGCGGGGCGCATCCACAAGATGGGCGAGGTCCATGAAGGGGCGGCGACCATGGACTGGATGGTCCAGGAGAAGGAGCGCGGGATCACGATCACGTCGGCGGCAACGACCGCCAACTGGCGCGACCACGCGATCAACATCATAGACACACCCGGGCACGTGGACTTCACGGTTGAGGTAGAGCGTTCGCTGCGGGTGCTGGATGGCGCGGTGGCGGTGTTCGACGCCGTCGCCGGGGTGGAGCCGCAGTCGGAGACGGTCTGGCGCCAGGCCGACCGGTACGGCGTGCCTCGCATAGCTTTCATCAACAAGATGGACCGGATCGGGGCGGACTTCTATGGCTCGCTGCGTTCCATCCGGACGCGGCTGGGCGCGCGTGCGATCCCGATCCAGCTGCCGATCGGGTCGGAGGGTGCGTTCACCGGCTACGTCGACCTGGTCACGAAGCAGGCGATCGTCTACACGGACGACCTCGGGACCACGAACACCGAGTCGCTGGAGATCCCGGCCGGGATGGAGGACCTCGTCAGCCAGCACCGCCACGACCTCATCGAGGCGGTGGCCGACTTCGACGACGGAATCATGCACAAGTACCTCGAGGAGCAGGACGTGACCGAGGCCGAGATCAACCTTGCCCTGCGCAAGGGGACGGTGGCCGGGATCCTCGTGCCCGTGTTGTGCGGCGCTGCCCTGCGCAACCGGGGCGTGCAGCCGATCCTCGACGCGGTGGTCGACTACCTGCCGTCGCCGGCCGATGTGCCCGCGGTCGAGGGCGTTGACCCTAAGACGGGCGCACTGCTGGTTCGCGAGCACGACGACGCCGAGCCTTTCTCGGCGCTGGCGTTCAAGGTCCAGATGGACCCGCAGGGTGTGGGCAAGCTCACGTTCTTCCGCGTCTACTCAGGCAGGCTGAAGGCGGGTTCGGCAGTGCTCAACGCCACCAACGGGCGCAAGGAGCGGATCGGCCGCATCCTGCGCATGCACGCGATCCGTCGCGAGGATGTCGATGAGGTTTTCACGGGCGACATTGCCGCGGCCGTTGGACTCAAGTCCACGACCACGGGTGACACGCTGGCGGATGAGAGCCACCCGATCCTTCTCGAGTCGATAACGTTCCCTGAGCCGGTGATCTCGGTCGCCATCGAGCCTAAGACGAAGGCCGACCAGGACAAGCTCGGCATCGGGCTGCAGCGACTCACTGAGGAAGACCCCACGTTCAAGGTCCACACCGACGACGAGACGGGCCAGACGATCATCTCCGGAATGGGCGAGCTGCACCTAGAGATCATCATCGACCGCCTGATGCGCGAGTTCCGCGTCGACGCCAACCAGGGCAAGCCGCAGGTCGCCTACAAGGAGGCGATCAAGAGGCCGGCCCACGGTGTCGGTCGGTTCATACGCCAGTCCGGTGGCAAGGGCCAGTTCGGCCACGCCGAGGTGGACGTGCGCCCGGGCGAGAGGGGCAGCGGATTCATCTTCGAGGATAAGATCACGCAGGGACGAATCCCGCGCGAGTTCATCCCCGCGGTCGAAAAGGGCGTGCGCGAGGCGCTGCAGACCGGTGTGGTCGCCGGCTACCCCGTGGTCGACATCACCGTGACACTGGTCGATGGCTCGTACCACGCGGTCGACTCGAGCGAGATGGCGTTCCAGGTCGCCGGTTCGATGGGGGTCAAGGATGCGATGCACAAGGCACAGCCTTACCTGCTCGAACCGATCATGAAGGTCGACGTCGTTATGCCCGAGGAGCACCTCGGCGATGTCATGGGTGACCTCGCCTCACGGCGCGGACACATCCTTGGTATGGAGGGCCGTGGAACCTCGCAGAACGTGAGGGCGCACGTACCTCTGGCGGAAATGTTCGGGTACGCTACCGAGCTTCGGTCGATGACGTCGGGGCGCGCGACTTATTCGATGGAGTTCAGTCACTACGCTGAAATGCCTGGAAACCTGGCGGAGGCCGTTGGCCGCCGCACATCGGCGCGATCTTAGTGGTGCGGAGTTAGTTAGGAGGAGACAGTGGCGAAGAAGAAGTTCGTGCGGACCAAGCCGCACCTCAACGTCGGGACGATCGGTCATATCGACCATGGCAAGACGACGTTGACGGCTGCGATCACGAAGGTGCTCTCGGAGAAGGGCCTGGCCGAGTTCACGCCTTTCGACCGGATCGACAAGGCGCCTGAAGAGAAGGCCCGCGGTATCACGATCTCGATCACCCACGTGGAGTACGAGACGGAGAAGCGCCACTACGCCCACGTGGACTGCCCGGGGCATCAGGATTACATAAAAAATATGATCACCGGCGCCGCTCAGATGGACGGCGCGATCCTTGTCGTGGCCGCCAACGACGGCGCCATGCCACAGACCCGCGAGCACATCATTCTGGCCCGCCAGGTGAACGTGCCCTCGCTCGTGGTCGCGCTCAACAAATGCGACATGGTCGATGACAAGGAGTTCATCGAGCTTGTCGAGCTCGACCTTCGCGAGTTGCTCAGCAAGTACGAGTACCCCGGCGACGACATTCCCATCGTCCGCATCTCGGCGCTCAAGGCGCTCGAGGGCGACCCCGAGTGGTCACCCAAGATCCTCGAGCTGATGGACGCGGTCGACACCTACATTCCCGAGCCCGAGCGGCCCGTCGACAAGCCGTTCCTCATGCCGATCGAAGACGTGTTCACGATCGAGGGTCGCGGCACCGTGACCACCGGTCGCGTCGAGCGCGGCAAGCTGAAGAGGAACGAGGAGGTCGAGATCGTCGGCATTCATCCGAACAGCACCAAGACAGTCGTGACGGCCATCGAGATGTTCCACAAGGACATGGACGAGTGCCAGGCCGGCGACAACGTCGGCACGCTCATCCGCGGCATCAAGCGTGAGGACGTCGTGCGAGGCCAGGTGCTGGCGAAGCCCAGCTCCATCAAGCCTCATACGAATTTCAAGGCCCAGGTTTACGTCCTGACCAAGGAAGAGGGTGGCCGGCATACGCCGTTCCTGACGGGCTACCGCCCGCAGTTCTATATGCGCACCACGGACGTCACCGGCGAGGTCAAGCTCCCGGAAGGCGTCGAGATGGTCATGCCTGGCGACAACGTCGAGATGGATATCACCCTCGGCGAGCCCATCGCCATCGAGCCCGGGCTCCGCTTTGCCATTCGCGAGGGCGGCAAGACCGTCGGCGCCGGTGTGGCTACGGAAGTCATCAAGTAAAGAAGTAGGGGAGAGGGGACATAAGTAGTGGCGCAGAAGATTCGGATCCGACTCAAGGCCTACGACCACAGGGTCCTGGATCAAGCGGCGGACAAGATCATCGACACCGCCCGCCGTGCCAACGCACGCACGGCGGGACCGATTCCGCTGCCGACTGAGATCGCCAAGCTCACCGTCATCCGCTCCCCCTTCATCGACAAGGACTCCCGCGAGCAGTTCGAGATGCGCACCCACAAACGTGTGGTCGACATCCTCGACTTCAACCCGCGCGTCGTCGACGCCCTTCAGCGTCTCAGCCTGCCGGCCGGCGTCAGTATCGAGATCAAGAGTTGAAAGGCTTACTGGCAAGGAAGCTGGGCATGACCCAGCTCTTCAACGCGGATGGCACCACGTCGGCGGTGACCGTGCTCGAAGCCGGCCCCTGTCGCGTGCTTGGATTGAGGACCACCGAAAAGGACGGCTACGCCGCCGCCCGCATCGCATTCGAGGCAACTACCGAGCGCAGGCTCACCAAGCCGATGAACGGCGAGTTCAAGAAGGCCAACGTCGAGCCGCATCGCCACGTGGTCGAAATCCGCGGCTATGACGGCCTCGAGGCAGGCCAGGAGCTCAAGGCGGAGATCTTCGCCGCCGGCGAGATCGTCGACGTCACCTCGACCTCGAAAGGCAAGGGTTTCCAGGGCCTTATCAAGAGACACAAGTTCAGCCGTGGCCCCGAGTCGCACGGCTCCATGAACGTCCGCCAACCCGGCGCCATTGGCGCGACCGACGCCGCCCGCGTGTTCAAAGGCGTGCGCATGGCGGGGCAGATGGGCAACGAGCGCACCACCGCGCGCGCGTACAAGGTCGTGCGCGTCGATCCTGAACGAAACCTGATTCTGGTCAAGGGCGGCGTGCCGGGCGCGAAAGGCGCTCTGGTGCTCGTACGCCAGTCGACCAAGAAGGTGAAGGTCAAGGGTCCGTCGGGCAAGCCGACCGGGAGGAAGGTCTAATGCCGGAGCAGGAGACCGAAGCGATGGAAACCGGCGAGCCGGTCGAAGGCGAAGTGGCGGTCGAAACTGCCCCTGAGTCACCTGTCAAACCGAAGCGCAAGACCAAGTCGGCCGCCAAGGCCCAGCCCAAAAGCGCCGACCCACTCGACGTCCCTCTGTTCGACTCCGCCGGCGCGCTGCAGGGCGAGGTCCGGCTCCCCAAAGTGATCTTCGCCGAGAAGGTGAACACCCCCGTCATGCACCAGGCGTATGTGCGCCAGGCCAACAATGCACGTCAGGGCACCGCTTCCACCAAAACCCGAGCGACCATCTCCGGCGGCGGCGCCAAGCCGTACCGGCAGAAGGGAACCGGCCGCGCGCGGCACGGCAGCACGAGAGAGCCGTCGATGAAAGGCGGCGCCGTCGTGTTCGGTCCGCATCCAAGGAGCTATGCGCAGCGCATGCCCAAGCAGATGCGCCGCCTCGCACTGAGATCAGCGCTCAGCCAGAAGGCAACCGAGGGCAAGGTCAGAGTCATCGCGGGATTCGAGATCGAAGAGCCGAAGACGAGCGTGGCGGCCGGCCTCATGGACGCCATCGGGTTCGATGACACCACGCTGGTCGTCCTCCCCGCTCCGAACTTCGTGGTCACCCGGTCGTTCGAGAACCTCGCGGGCACCAAGATCATCCTTGCCCGCAACCTCAACATCCGCGACCTCTTCACGCATACCTATCTATTGCTGGCCAAAGATTGCCTCGAGCTCCTCGAGGAGAACTTCAGCAAGCCCGAGCGCCCCAAAGCAGGCGCGGCCAACCACGAACACGGAGACGAAAAGCCCGAATGACAACTCGCGCAGCATCCGAAGTCGTGATCGGTCCGGTGATCACCGAGCGCACCTACTCGCTGTACACGCAAGGTCGCTATACGTTCAGGGTCGCGAAGTCGGCCACCAAGAACGACATCAAGAAGGCCCTCGAAGAGCAGTACGAGGCACAGGGCATCCGGGTCAAGGACGTCAACACCGTGACCATGCGTGGCAAGGCGCGCCGCAACCTCCGCACCAGGGGTTCCATCGGCCACACCGCCGGTTGGAAGAAGGCAATCGTCACCCTCGGCCCCGGTCAGAAGATCGAAGGGCTGTTCGGGAGCGTCTGATGCCACTTAGAAAGTTCAAGCCGACCAGCCCGGGACGAAGGTTCATGACCATCTCTGGTTTCGATGAGGTCACCACCGACGAACCCGAGAAGAGCCTTACGGAGTCGTTGCCCACGCACGCCGGAAGAAACAACCAGGGCCGCATCACCACGCGGCACCAGGGTGGCGGCTATCGGAAGCTTTATCGAAAGATCGACTTCAAGCGCGACAAGTTCGGCATTGCCGGCAAGGTCGCAACCATCGAGTACGACCCCAACCGCAGCGCCCGCATCGCCCTTATCAACTACAAGGATGGCGAGAAGCGCTACATCCTCGCGCCCTTGGGCCTTAAGGTCGGCGACCCCATCGAGAGCGGGGAAGAGGCCCCGGTGCGCATCGGCAACGCGCTCCCGCTGGCACGAATCCCGGTCGGTTCGACCGTGCACAACATCGAGCTCACGCTGGGGCGTGGCGGCCAGCTCGCACGCAGCGCCGGCACCTCCGCGCAGCTGCTCGCCAAGGAAGGCGACTACGCGGTGATAAGAATGCCGTCGGGCGAGCTACGACGCATCCATGTTCGCTGCCAGGCCACTGTCGGCCAGGTCGGTAACATCGAGCACGAGAACCAGTCCGGTGGAAAGGCCGGACGCAGCCGCTGGCTCGGAGTCCGCCCGACTGTGAGAGGTTCGACCATGAACCCCGTCGACCACCCGCACGGTGGCGGTGAGGGCAAGACCGGCCCCGGTGGCAACCCGAAGACGCCCTGGGGCAAGCCTGCGCTCGGCTATCGAACCAGAAAGCCGAAGAAGGCCTCGAACAAGCTGATCATCCGCCGCAGAGAGAAGAAGGGACGCAAGTAAACCAATGAGCAGATCGACAAAGAAGGGCCCGTTCATCAGCGAACCGCTGAAGGCCAAGATCGAGAAGTTGAACCAGACGCGTGACAAGAAGGTGATCCGCACCTGGGCGCGCGCGTCTGTGATCTATCCCGACATGGTTGGCCACACCATCGGCGTTCACGATGGTCGCAAGCACGTGCCCGTCTTCATCAGCGAGAACATGGTCGGGCACCGCCTGGGCGAGTTCGCGCCCACGCGGCATTTCCGCGGCCATGGCACCCACACCGAAAAGTCGACGGCGTTGAAGTAGAAGTTGGCGACGATGGAAGTTTCCGCTGTTCAAAAGTACGTACGCCGCACGCCCCGCAAGGCGCGGTTGGTGGCTGACTCCGTGAAGGGCATGAAAGTGAGCGACGCCCTCGCGTACCTGGAGTTCTCCCCCAAGCACGCCGCGCGCGACGTCGCCAAGGCGATCATGTCGGCCGCGGCCAACGCCGAGCACAACTTCAACCTCAACCGCGACGATCTCGTCCTCAAGCAGCTGCTCATCGACGAAGGCCCCACGTATCGACGCAGAAGGCCGGTCAGCCGCAGCATGGCGCACGAATTCTTCCACCGCACCTGCCACATCACCGCGGTCGTCGAAGACCGCCCAGAGGAAAAGTAATTTGGGTCATAAAGTCCATCCGAACGCATTCCGGCTCGGCGTCTTCCGTCCATGGGAGGCGAACTGGTTCGCCAACCCCAAGGACTACACGAAGATGCTGCACGAGGATCTCGCGATGAGAACCGCCATCCTCGCGCGCCTTCGCAACGCGGGCATCGCGAAGATCGAGACGGAGCGTTCGTCGAACGCGCAGCTCACAGTCACCATCCACACCGCCAAGCCCGGCATCGTCATCGGCAAGGGCGGCTCATCGGTCGACCAGCTGCGCGAGGACCTCGAGAAGCGATTCGGCAACCGCGTTCGCATCTCCATCCAGGAGATCAAGCAGCCCGAGCTCGACGCGCAGCTCGTAGCCGAGAACATCGCCTCTCAGATCGAGCGCCGCATCAGCTACAAGCGCGCGATGAAGCAGGCGATCCTGCGCACCATGCGCTCCGGCGCCAAGGGTGTCCGCATTTATTGCGGCGGCCGCCTGCGGGGCGCGGAGATGGCGCGGCGCGAATGGGACCGCGAAGGCCGCGTGCCCCTGCACACGCTGCGCGCCGATATCGACTTCGGCCGCGCCACCGCCAAGACCACTTTCGGCGCCATCGGGGTCAAGTGCTGGATCTACAAGGACCAGATCACGCCCAAGGCGCGGCCGCCGATTGCCGACGGCGCGCCCATCGGTGAGGCGATCGCGCCCCAACCCGAAGCGCCGGTCGACATCGCTCCGCAGCCCGTCGCCGAGACAGTGGTTGCCGAGCCGGTAGAGGTGCAGCCCGTCGAGGGGCCGGCGCCCGCGGCCGCGCCCAAGCGCGCGCGCGCGACGGCGGCGAAGCCGAAGGCCGAGGCCGCAACAGCACCTGCAAAGGCGACAGCCAAGCCTGCCGCCAAGGCGAAGACCGCCGCCGCCCCCAAGGCCGAGAAGGCCCCCGCCGCCAAGAAGGCCCCCGCCAAGAAAACCACCAAGAAGGCTGACGCCTGATGCTGATCCCGAAGAGAGTCAAGTACCGCAAGATGCACCGCGGCCGGCGCACGGGCATCGCCACGCGCGGCGCCACGGTCGCCTTTGGCGACTACGGCCTGCAGGCAGTCGAGGCGTGCTGGATGAGCAACCGGCAGATCGAGGCCGCGCGGCGCGCCATGACGAGACACGTCAAGCGTGGCGGCCAGATCTGGATCCGCGTCTTCCCGGACAAGTCCATCACCAAGAAGCCCGCCGAGACCCGCATGGGCTCCGGCAAGGGCAATCCCGAAGGCTGGGTGGCCGTGGTCAAACCCGGGCGCATCCTCTTCGAGATGGGCGGAGTTACGCACGAAGTCGCGAAAGAGGCGATGAAGCTCGCGGCCTCGAAGCTGCCGGTGAAGACGCGCTTTGTGATCTCGGAGTCGGTGACCACCGGAGGTGCCCGATGAAGGTCGACGAGCTCAGGGAATTGGAAGAGGATCAGTTGGGAGACCGCATGCGGGCGGCGCGACGTGAGCTCTACGAGCTCCGCTTCAAGCACGCGGTCGGCCAGCTCGAGAACTCGAGCCAGATCGCCAAGGTCCGGCACGACATCGCCCGAATCATGACCGTGCTCAGCGAGCGCCAGCTCGGGCTTTTCACCTCCCCACCCCGTGGGGAGGTCGGCGCGCTAGCGCCGGGTGGGGGGATCGAGCCCACGACAGCCGCCGCTGAGGGCTTCGAGCCCGACGCTCCGGTGCTCGAGGCACCGGTAGAAGAAGCCAAGCCAAAGCGCACCCGCAAGGCCAAAACGGAGGAGAAGTCCTGATGGCCGCCGATCAGAAGGAGATGGAGACCACCGAGACAGCGCGCGGCCGGCGCAAGGTCCGTCTGGGCACCGTCATCTCCGACAAGATGAACAAGACCATCATCGTCCAGGTGGGCGCGTCCAAGGCCCACCGTCTCTACCGCAAGACCGTTCAGCAGCGGGCGCGGTTCAAGGTCCACGACGAGAAGAACGAATGCGGCGTCGGCGACCTGGTCCGCATCACCGAAACGCGGCCGATCTCCAAGGAGAAACGGTGGCGCGTACTTGAAATAGTCGAGAAGGCCAAGTAACGAAGTGGTTCAGCAAGAGACACGCCTCAAGGTTGCGGACAACTCAGGAGCCAAAGAGCTCCTGTGCATCCGCGTGGCCGGCGGCCACTATCGCAAGTACGCGTCGGTGGGCGACATCATCACCGCCACCGTCAAGTCGGCTCAGCCCGGCGGCCAGGTCAAGAAGGGTGAGGTCGTCAAGGCCGTGGTGGTACGGGTCAACAAGGAATACCGCCGCCCCGACGGCTCGCTCATCCGCTTCGACGAAAACGCCGCAGTCCTGCTCGCGCAGGCCAACAACCCCAGAGGCACGCGCATCTTCGGCCCTGTCGCCCGCGAGCTGCGCGAGCGTAACTTCATGAAGATCATCAGCCTGGCTCCGGAGGTCCTCTAAACCCAATGCTTAGAAACAAAGAACAACCCAAGCGCCGCTGGCTCGACCTTGCTCCCGGCGACCCCGTGGTCGTCGTCGCCGGCAAGGACAAGGGCAAGACCGGCGAGGTCCTGCGCACCCTGCCGGACAAGCACAAGATCGTGGTCAAAGGCATCAACATCCTCAAGCGCCACACGAAGGCGGGCCGCTCGCGCGGTGGCGTCAGCGTCGCGCAGGGTGGCGTCGTCGACTTCGAGGCGCCGCTCGACTACTCGAACGTGATGCTCGTCTGCCCGGCGTGCTCGCGGCCGACGCGGACCAAGCACATCATCCTCGAGTCCGGCGCGCGTGCCCTCGTGTGCCGCCACTGCGGCGAGCCATACGAGCGCGTGAGGCAAACGGAGGCGCAGTGACCAAGGCCAAAGTCCAGCAAAAGAAGCAGGACACGAAGCAGGCGGCTCCCAAGGCACCCGGCACGAAGTCGGAGGAGACGCCGCGCATGCTCGTCAGCTACCGCGACAAGATCGTGCCGCAGATGACGAAGGAGTTCGAGTACGAGAACGTCATGCAGGTGCCACGCGTCGCCAAGGTGACGGTCAACGTCGGCATCGGCGAGGCGAAGGACAACGACAAGGCCCTCGATGCCGCCGTCGGCGACGTGGTCACGATCACCGGCCAGAAGCCCGCCCTGATCAAGGCAAGAAAGTCGGTGGCGGCGTTCAAGCTGCGCGCCGGCCAGACCGTCGGCATCAAGACGACGCTTCGCGGCCGCCGCATGTGGTACTTCCTCGACAAGCTCCTCAACGTCGCGCTGCCCCGCATCCGCGACTTCCGCGGCGTGAACCCCGACGGCTTCGACGGCCGCGGCAACTACACGCTGGGCCTGCGGGAGCAGGTCGTGTTCCCGGAGATCGACTACGACAAGATCGACAAGCTGCGCGGGCTCGAGGTCTCGATCACGACCACTGCCCGCAACGACGACGAGGCGCGCAGCCTGCTGACGCGCCTCGGCATGCCCTTCAGGAAGAGATAAAGGAAAGAGGTAAGAGAGTTTGGCGAAGAAGTCATCACTCGAGCGCTGGAAGCGAGACATGGTTCACCCCAAGTTCAAGGTGAGATTCCACAACCGCTGCCGCATCTGCGGGCGGCCGCGCGCTTTCCTGCGCAAGTTCGGCATGTGTCGCATCTGCTTCCGGACACTGGCCGCCGAGGGACGCATCCCCGGCGTGACGAAGTCGAGCTGGTGATGGCCACCGCCGCGACCGCGACCAAGAACCTCCCCAAGAAAGCTTCGGCCGGGATCGTCTCCGATCCCATCGCCGACATGCTTACTCGTGTCCGCAACGCCAACAGCGCCCGTCACCCGGAGGTCCGCGTGCCGGCCTCGAAGCTGAAGCTGGAGATCGCCCGCGTGCTCAAGGACGAGGGCTACATCGCCGGTTACGAGATCGAATCCGACGGCGTCAGCCAGTCGATGCGTATCATCTTCAAGTCTCGTCCGGATCGCACCCGCGTGATCTCGGGAGTCAAGAGGATCAGCCGCCCCGGATTGCGTGTTTATGCTCGCAAGACCGAGATCCCACGGGTTCTCGGCGGGCTGGGAATCGTTGTCCTGAGCACGGCCGAGGGCGTCATGAGTGGGCGCCAGGCCATGCGCCAGGGCCTCGGCGGCGAGGTGCTCTGCTATGTCTGGTAGGCCAACCAAGGAAGGATGAGTTGTCGCGCATAGGTAAGCTGCCGATCACCGTGCCGGGCGCCGTCAAGGTCGCCGTGGAGCCGGGCAGTGTGAAGGTCGAGGGCCCGAAGGGCCGGCTCGAACGCACCCTCCCCTCGGAGATCACGGTGAGGCTGGCGGACGGCCAGATCATCTGCGAGCGTCCGAGCGACGACTACAAGCACCGGGCGCTGCACGGCCTCGTGCGCAGCCTGGTCGCGAACATGGTGATCGGAGTCAACGAGGGCTTCACCAAGCATCTCGAGCTGGTCGGGGTCGGCTATCGCGTCGCCAAGCAGGGCGATGAGATCACCCTCAGCCTCGGCTATTCGCATCCCATCAAGTTCAAACCGCCCGCGGGCGTGACCATCGATGTGCAGGACCAGACCAAGTTCTCGGTCTCCGGCATCGCCAAGGAAGCCGTGGGCCAGGTGGCTGCCGACATCCGCGCGCTGCGCCCGCCTGAGCCTTACAAGGGAAAGGGCGTGATGTACCGCGGCGAGAAGATCAGGCGCAAGGCCGGCAAGGCCGGCAAGGGCGCGAAGACCACAGCATGATCAAGCGCACCGATCGCAAGCAAGGCCGAACCAAGCGGCACCGCCGCGTGCGGGTGAACGTGAGCGGCACGTCAGACAGGCCGCGCCTGGCCGTGTACCGGAGCCTCAACCACCTGTACGCGCAGGTCATCGACGATGGCGCGGCCAAGACTGTGGCCGCCGCCTCGACCGTGGAGCTCAAGACCAAGGGCAACGGTATGGCCGAGGCCGCGCAGGTCGGCAAGCAGATCGCCGACAAGGCCAAGGCCGCCGGCATCAAGCAGGTCGTCTTCGACCGCGGCGGTTTTCTATACCACGGAAGAATCAAGGCGCTGGCCGACGCGGCGCGCGAAGCAGGTTTGGAGTTTTAGATGTCGAGAAATATGGGTGGCGGCCGGTATCAATCCAGCGGCGAGCGGTCTGAGCTCGCCGACCGGGTCGTCCGCGTCAACCGCGTGGCCAAGGTGGTCAAGGGCGGCCGCAAGTTCTCGTTCAGCGCGCTGATCGTGGTCGGCGACATGAACGGGCGCGTCGGGGCGGGCATCGGCAAGGCGCGCGAGGTGACCGAGGCGATCCGCAAGGGCATGGAGGTCGCCAAGCGCAACATGATCACGATCCCGATGGTCGGCACCACGATCCCTCACGAGGTGAGGCTCAAGTGGGGCGCGGCCCGGATCATGCTCAAGCCCGCCGCTCCCGGCACCGGCGTCATCTCCGGCGGCGCCATGCGCGCCGTGATCGAGACCGCTGGGATCAAGGACATCCTCACCAAGTCGCACGGCACCAACAACCCCATCAACACCGTGCGCGCGACGCTGGCTGCGCTTCAGCAACTGCGCACCGCCCAGCAGGTGGCCGAGCTGCGTGGCAAGGAGGTCGACCAGATCGTCGGCCGCCGCCTGGCCAACGCCTACAAGCGTGCCGAAGGCGCCGGCGCCAACGGCGCATCAGAAGCGACGGCGACAGAGCAGGAGACCAAGTGACCGCCAAAGCCGCCGAAGCCGCCGAAGCCGCCAAAACGCTGAAGGCCACCTTGCGGAAGAGCCCGATCGGCGCGAAGCCTCAGCTGCGCGCGACGGTGGAGTCGCTCGGTTTCCGCAAGATGAATCAGACTCGCGAGCTGCCCGACAACCCGGCGGTCAGGGGCATGTTGAAGGCGGTAGCGTTCCTGGTCGCGGTCGAGGGAGAGCCCTACGTGCGTCCGAAGCGCAGCCGGTATAAGATCTGGCGCTCGCGCTCGGACAAGAAGCACCAAAGAGGAAACTAGAGAACCACATGCAGCTCCACGACTTGAAGCCCGCCGCCGGCGCGCACCGCAAGGCGCGACGCATCGGCCGCGGCACCGGTTCAGGAAGGGGCAAGACCTCCGGGCGCGGCCAGAAGGGCCAGAACGCCAGGAGCGAAGGCTTCCGCCTCGGTTTCGAGGGCGGTCAGATGCCGCTGTCGCAGCGCCTTCCCAAGCTGCCCGGCTTCAAGAACCCGTTCAAGAAGATCTACTCGGTGGTCAACATCTCGAAGCTGAGCCGCTTCCCGGAGGGGTCCAAGGTCGACGCCGCCTCGCTGGCCGAGGCAGGGTTGGTCCGCGCCGGGCTGGACGTCAAGGTGCTCGGTACCGGCTCGATCGATCGCAAGCTCACCGTCGTCGCGCACGCGTTCAGCAACAGCGCGCGTGAGGCGATCGAGGCGCGGGGCGGCACGGTCACCGTGATAGGCGAGCCGCGCAAGATCGGCCCCAGGCGGCTGGCCGCAAAAACAGCGAAGCGCACCCCCAAGGGTGAGGAGGGCGAGGCCTCCCCCACCTCCCCACGCAGTGGGGAGGTCGGCCCGACTGCGAAGCAGTCCGGCCGGGTGGGGGTATCGGAACAACCAGAAGCCGAAGAGAGCACCCCGACAAAGGAAAGCTAGTCGATGAACCTGCTCGAGGCCCTGGTCAACGCGATTCGCCTGCCAGAGCTGCGCAACAAGATCCTCTTCACGGGCGGGATCCTGGTCATCTTCCGGCTCTTCGCCAACGTCGCCATCCCGGGAGCGAGCCAGCAGGCGCTGGCCAATCTGTTCAACGGCCAGGCGCTGCTCGGGCTGCTCGACCTCTTTTCCGGAGGTGGCCTTTCCCGCTTCAGCATCGTGGCGATGGGGATGAACCCCTACATCAACGCCACCATCATCATGCAGCTGATGACGGTGATCTCCGAGCGCATCAAGGAGATCCAGAAGGAAGGGGAGAGCGGTCGCCGGCGGATTCAGCGCTGGAGCCGCTACCTCACCGTCGCCCTCGGCGCCGGCCAGGCCTACGGCTTCACCATCCTCTTCCAGAACACGAGTCCGGCCATCCTGCCGCCGCTCGACTGGTTCCAGCGACTGCAGATCGTGGCGGTGCTCACCGCCGGCACGATCATGCTGATGTGGTTCGGCGAGCTGATCACCGAGTACGGCATCGGCAACGGTGTCTCGCTGATCATCTTCGCCGGCATCATCGGCCGCGGCCCCCAGGGGATCGCGTCGGTCTTCTCGGTTCACTCCACCGGCGGCGGCATCGCCGACTACGTGCCGTTCATCACCTTCGGCTTGATCGCGTTGCTGATGACTGCGGTGATCATCGAGGTGCAGCAGGCGGTGCGCAAAATTCCCATCCAATCAGCGCAGCGCACGGTTGGTCTCAAGCAGGTGCAGAGCCGAGCGAGCTTCTTGCCCTTGCGGGTGAATCATGCCGGTGTCATTCCGATCATCTTCGCGATCTCGGTGATGTTCCTGCCCACGATCGTGTCCAACTATTTCGTCAACGCGGATCCGGCCACCTGGTACTACAAGGCCGCGCACTGGATCCAGGGTAACTTCACGCCTGACACCGCGAACCTGCCGATGGCGATCACGTATAACGCGCTCTACTTCGCGTTCACGTTCGGGTTCACGTACTTCTACACCGCGATCACGTTCGAAGTGACAGAGGTGGCCGACAACCTCAAGCGTTATTCGAGCTTCATCCCCGGCATCCGTCCGGGCGCGCCCACCGCGAACTACCTGGCCGCGGTCATGAACCGCGTCACGTTCGCGGGCGCGACCTTCCTTGGTTTCATCACCGTGATCCTGCCCATCGCCACGGCCAAGATCTCGGGCATCCCGCACCAGCAGATGTACCTCGGCGGCACCGCGATCCTGATCGTCGTCGGCGTGGCCCTCGACACCATGAAGCAGCTGCAGACCCAGCTCGTCATGCGCCAGTACCGCGGCTTCATCCGGTAGTTTCATGAATCTGTTGCTATACGGCGCTCCGGGGAGCGGCAAGGGCACGCAGGCGAACATGCTTCGCGATCGGTTCGGGATCCCGCACATCGCCACGGGCGACATGCTGCGAGCCGAGATCCAGGCCGGTACACCCCTCGGCCTGGAGGCACAGCCCATCCTGGCGAGGGGCCAGTACGTCCCCGACGACATCATGATCGGCATGATCCGCAACCGCCTGGGCAAGCCCGACTGCGCCGGCGGCTTCATCATCGACGGCTTCCCGCGCACGATCCCGCAGGCGGAAGCGCTGGACGTCCTCATGCACGAGCTGGGTTGCAGCCTCGACCGGGTCCTCTACCTGAAGGTCGACGTCTCGGAGCTGCTGCAGCGCCTGTCCGGCCGCTTGGTCTGCCCGACCTGCCAGCGTACCTACCCTCCCAGCACGGCGGCGTGCGCCAGCGACGGCACCCCGCTCGTCCAGCGCGACGACGACAAGGCTGAGGCGGTGAGGCCCCGAATCGAGATCTACCTGTCCAAGACCGTCCCGGTCCTGGAGCATTACCGAGGCGCCGGGATTGTTTCTGAGATCGACGGGCGGGGCACAATCACAGAGATAACGGGAAGAGTTCTGGCCGCGATCGGCGAGAATGGCCGTTTTCACGCATGATCAACCTCAAGACAGCGCACGAGATCGACCTCATGGCCCGGGCGGGCAAGCTGCTCGCGTCGGTGCTGCCGCCGCTGCGTGATGCGTGCGTGCCGGGCGTGCGTACCGCCGAGCTGGACAAGATCGCCGACAAGCTCATCCGCGCCGGGGGCGCCACCCCGGGTTTCCTCGGCTACCACGGGTTCCCGAAGTCGATCTGCGTCTCCATCAACGACGAGGCGGTGCATGGCATCCCCGGCAGCCGCAAGGTGATGGCCGGAGACGTCGTCAGCCTCGACCTCGGCCTGGTCCTGGAGGGTTTCTGGGCGGACGCCGGCACCACAGTCGGGGTGGGCAAGATCAGCAAGGAAGCCGACCGGTTGATCAAGGTCACAGAGGAGGCACTCTACGTCGGCATCGCCAAGGCCCAGCCGGGCGGCTACCTGGGCGACATCTCATCCGCGATCCAGAAGCATGTCGAGAAGGCGGGTTTTTCGGTGATCCGCCAGTTCGTCGGTCATGGCATCGGCCGCCAGATGCACGAGGATCCGCAGGTGCCCAACTTCGGCTCCCCGGGCACCCCGCCGCGGCTCAAGCCGGGAATGACGCTGGCGATCGAGCCCATGGTCAACGCCGGCTCCCACGAGGTTTACATGAAGCCCGACGGCTGGACCATCTGCACCGCGGATGGGGCGCTTTCGGCCTATTTCGAGCACACGGTGGCGATCACGGACAATGGGCCTTTGATTCTCACAGCCCTGGGCCCCCCATCCCATGGGGAGCTCCCCGGCGCGAAGCGCCGCGGTGAGGGGAGTTCCAACGGCCATGGGCGCTCGAACGGGGCTGCCCACTGATCGTTCCCGGAGTTTGGTACAATCGCCGTTCGTGCCCCAACGCCCCTCACTCGTGAAGGGGGTCGTGGTGGAGCCTCTTCCCAACGGCGTCTACCGGGTTGAGCTCGAAAACGGGGCCAAGATCCTCGCTCACGTCGCCGATCGCGCCGGCACCCACTTCACACGGCTTCTCGCCGGGGACAAGGTTGGGGTCGAGCTCGCGAGCCGCGACCGGTCGCGAGGGCGAATTCGAGAGATTTGGAGATGAAGGTACGTCCGTCGGTCAAGAAGATGTGTCCGAGCTGCAAGGTGATAAAGCGGCACGGGGTGGTTCGCGTGATCTGCTCCAAAACGCCAAAGCACAAGCAAAGGCAGGGCTAGGGGGCTAAATGGCGAGAATCGCCGGTGTCGACATACCCCCGCAGAAGCGGGTGGGTATCTCCTTGATCTACATCCACGGGATCGGCCGGACGACCGCGGACAAGATCGTGAAAGCCGCCAACCTGAACCCCGAAGCGCGGGTCAAGGACCTCAGCGAAGAGGAAGTCGCGCGACTCCGCCAGATCATCGACCGAATGGCCTCGTCGAAGGAGATCCTCATCGAGGGTGACCTGCGACGTGAGGTGGCGACCAACATCAAGCGCCTGACGGAGATCGGCACCTACCGCGGCATGCGGCACCGCCGCGGGCTGCCGGTTCGCGGCCAGCGCACGCGCACCAACGCGCGCAGCCGGCGCGGCCCCAAGCGCGCGGTGGCGGGCAAGAAGAAGGTCAAAGCAGGCAAGTGACGAAGGCAAAAAAGGTAGTCAGGACTCGCCGGCGCGAGCGCAAGAACGTGGTCGCTGGGCAGGCGCACATCCAGAGCACGTTCAACAACACGATCATCTCGATCACCGACGTCGACGGCAACGTCATCTCGTGGGGATCGGCCGGGGCGCAGGGCTTCAAGGGCAGCCGCAAGTCGACCCCGTTTGCCGCCCAGGTCACCGCCGAGGCAACCGCGAAGAAGGCGCTCGAGCACGGCATGCGCTCGATCGAGGTCTTTGTGCGCGGACCGGGCGCCGGTCGCGAGGCGGCCATCCGCTCGCTCCAGGCGACGGGCCTGGAGGTCAACGCGATCACCGACGTGACGCCGATTCCGCACAACGGCTGCCGGCCGCCCAAGCGGAGGCGTGTTTAATGGCCAACTACAGCGGGCCGGTCTGCCGCTTCTGCCGCCGCGAGGGCGCCAAGCTCTACTTGAAAGGCGAGCGGTGCTACACGCCAAAGTGCGCCATCGAGCGCCGCGCGTTCGCGCCCGGCATGCACGGCCAGGCCCGCAAGCGGAAGACCTCCGACTACGGCCTGCAGCTGCGCGCCAAGCAGAAGGCGCGCCGCACGTACGGCCTGCTCGAGAAGCAGTTCAGGAACTACTTCGAGCTGGCCGAGCGCGAGCCGGGCGTCACCGGCATCAACCTGCTCCGCCACCTCGAGCTACGCCTGGACAACATCATCTACAGGCTGGGCCTCGGCGCCTCGCGCAAGCAGGCGCGCCAGCTCGTCACGCACCGGCACTTCGAGGTGAACGGGAAGACGGTCAACGTGCCGTCGTACCAGCTCAAGCCGGGCGACGAGCTCAAGGTCAGACCGGCCAACGGGGTCATCGACGTGGCCCTGGAAGCGTCGAAGGTGCGGCCGGTGCCTTCATGGCTTTCATTCAACGGCGACGACAAGACCGCCAAGGTCCTCGCCCGCCCCGACCGTCACGAGATGGAGTCGGGCGTGGAAGAGCAGTTGATCGTCGAGTTCTATTCACGGTAAAGGAACGGAGGTAGGGAACCCAAATTGGCAATTGACACTCAGCTGACCGTTACGCCGCAGGTTCGCAAGCTCGAGACGAGCGCGAACTATGGCAAATTCGACATCGAGCCGCTCGACCCGGGCTTCGGGACGACGCTCGGCAACACGCTCCGTCGTGTGCTGCTCTCCTCTCTATGGGGGGCGGCCGTGACGTCGATCCAGATCGACGGCGTGGCGCACGAGTTCACGGCGATCCCGCACGTCAAAGAAGACGTCACGGAGGTCATCCTCAACCTCAAGAGGCTCTGCTTGAAGAGCTTCACCGAGGACCCCGTCACGCTGCTCCTGGACGTCAAGGGCCCGGCCGAGGTGCGCGCGTCGCACATCCAGGCTTCGTCCGACGTCGAGATCGTCAACCCCGACCTGTACATCTGCACGCTGGCGGCCAAGGGCCACCTGCGCATGGAGCTGAACGTGGAGCGGGGCAAGGGCTACGTGCCGGCCGACCGCAACAAGCGCGAGGGCCAGCCGATCGGGGTGATCCCGATCGACGCCATCTTCTCCCCGGTCGAGAAGGCGAACTTCACGGTCGAGAAGACGCGTGTCGGACAGTCGACCGACTACGACCGCCTGCTCATCGAAGTCTGGACGGACGGCACGATGTCGCCCGAAGAGGCGGTGAGCCACGCGGCGTCGCTGTTCACCAAGCACCTGCAGCTGTTCGTCAACTTCCCGGATTCCATCTCGCGCCCGGGCACGCCCGAGAAGAGCGAGCAGAACCGGCTGATGGACACGCCCATCGAGGAGCTCGATCTCTCGGTTCGCGCTTTCAACTGCCTCAAGGCAAACGAGATCCAGACCGTCGGCCAGCTGCTCCAGAAGCGCGAGGAAGAGCTTCTCGCGCTGCGCAACTTCGGGCGCAAGTCGCTGGACGAGATCAAGGAGAAGCTGGTGGAGAAGGGCTTCATCAAGCCCGAGGAGATGGGCAGCGTCCTTCGGGGCTGAGCCTTAGATGCGACATCAGAAGAGCGGCCGCCGTTTCAACCGGGACACCAACGCACGTAAGGCGCTGATGCGCAACCTGTGCACGTCCCTGCTCGAGACCGGCCGCATCACCACCACCGAGGCCAAGGCCAAGGAGCTGCGACGGTGGGTCGAGCGGTTGATCACCACCGCCAAGGACCAGGACCTCAGCGCGCGACGCCGCGTCGCCGAGGAGGTCTCGAAGCCCGAGGTGGTGGAGCGACTTTTCTCGAACCTTCTGCCGCGCCTCACGGAGCGGCCTGGCGGCTACACCCGGATCATTCACAAGGGCCCGCGTCTTGGCGACGCGGCGCCGATGGTGATCATTGAGCTAGTTGATTAGTTTCTTCCCCGCTCGCGGGGAAGGTGGCGCGCGTAGCGCGCCGGATGGGGGTGATGGAACCTCCAGAATCAGTGAAAGTTAAAAAGTGAATATCAAAGTCGTGCTCGAGTACGACGGAGGCGGGTTCGCCGGCTGGCAGCAGCAGGCGCGCGGGCGCACGGTGGAAGCGGAGCTGAAACGGGCGCTGCGCGAGCTGACAGGCAAGGACCACACGGTCTACGCCGCGGGACGCACCGACGCCGGCGCCCACGCGGAGGGCCAGGTTGCGAACTTTCGGTTCGAGGGCCGGATCACCGCACCACGATTGGTCGCGGCGCTCAACGCCCGGCTTCCGGACGATGTGGCCGCGCTCAGCGCGGAGGTGGTGCCGGACGATTTCCACGCCCGCTATTCGGCCCGCTGGCGGCGCTACCGCTACCGGTACCTCGACCGCCCGGCCAGGCCCGCCCTCCAACGGGGCAGGTGCTGGCACGTGGCCGTCACGCTCGATGTAGATGCGATGTCGAAGGCGGCGCGGCCGCTTGTCGGCAAGCACGACTGGACGAGCTACTGCTCGGCCTCCGAGCCGGCGTGCTCACGGGTGCGCGAGATGCGCTCTGTGAAGGTGGAACGGCGAGGGGACTTCGTCGAGCTGGAGCTGGTGGCCGAAGGATTCCTCCGAGGCCTTGCGCGCGGGATCGCGGGCGGGCTGGCGGAGGTGGGCAGAGGGCGCAAGCCTCCGCAATGGGTGGGGGAGGTGCTGCGGGCCAAAGACCGGCGCCTGGCGCCGAAAACAGCCCCCGCAGGGGGCCTGACCTTGATGGAAGTGATTTACTGAGCGACTTAAAGAGATGAGCAAGCAGAAAACGTGGACGGCGAAAGCCGCGGACTTGAAGGGCGATTGGTTTGTGGTCGATGCCACGGACCAGGTGCTCGGCCGCCTGGCGAGCAGCGTGGCCAAGATCCTGCGCGGCAAGCACAAGCCCACGTTCACCCCTCACCTGAACACCGGCGACCATGTCGTCGTCATCAACGCCGCCAAGATCAAGGTCAGCGGCGCCAAGCTCACCGGCAAGGAATACACGCGGTACACCGGATACCCGGGCGGCTTGCGCAAGCGCACGCTGCAGCGCGCGCAGGATCTGGACCCAACGTTCCCGGTGACCAACGCCGTCCGCGGGATGCTGCAGCGGAACACCCTGGGCGCCGACATGCTGAAGCGACTTCGCGTCTACGCCGGTCCCGACCACGGCCACGTGGCGCAGAAGCCGAAGGTCGTCACATTCGATTCGAGAGGGGACATCAAGCTTGGCTGAGATTTTCAACCGCGGCACCGGCCGGCGCAAGAACGCGATCGCTCGGGTGCGCATCCAGCCCGGTGAGGGCAGGATCACCTTCAACGAGAAGGACCCGTTGGCTTACCTGGGGCGCCGAGTCCTGGAGATGGCGGCCCTGGCGCCGCTGCGCGTGACCAGCACCCAACGCAAGTTCGACGTCAGCGTGAAGGTGATCGGCGGTGGCAGCAGCGGCCAGGCCGGCGCCATCGCCCATGGCATCGCGCGGGCGCTCATCAACTACGACCCAGATTTCCGTCCCGCGTTGAAGAAGGCCGGCCTTCTGACGCGCGACGCGAGGATGAAGGAACGAAAGAAATACGGCCTGAAGAGGGCGCGGAAAGCACCGCAGTACACGAAGCGGTAATCAAGTCCACAGGTCGGAACCTCGAATGGCCCGACTGTCGCAACACCCGCGACCTCGGCGGCCTGCCAACCCGCGATGGGCTAACGCGCAAAGGCGTCCTGGTGCGGTCCGACAATGTCGCCGCACTTACTTCGGCCGGGCGCCAGGCGATGATCGACTACGGCATCACGACGGTGATCGACCTGCGCAGCGAAGCCGAGGTCAAGGGGGCTCCCGGCCCTCCGTTCTCAGCGTTTCAAAGCAAGTCTCCGGTGAGCCCGGCGATGAGCGACGCCGACGGCAGCCCCTTGCTTCGCCTCCACCTACCGCTCATCGACGACGCTACCGCGCCGATGCTCAACGAGGCGCCGGCCATGCAGGACCGGTACATCCTGATGCTCGAGCGGCGCCAGCCCGCGATGGGTGCGATCTTCGAGGCGATCGCTTCAGCTGAAGGGCCTGTGCTTTTCCATTGCTTCGCCGGCAAGGACCGCACCGGCATCGTTGCCGGGCTGATGCTTTCGGTCGCCGGCGTCGAGCCGGAGGCAATCGGCCAGGACTACGCCGAAACCGACGTCCAGCTCGCGAGCCGCTATGAGGAGTGGCTTGCGACTGCCGCAGCCGAGCGGATGCAAATCATGCGCGACGAGCTGCGTTGCCCACCGGAGTGGATGCTTGGCACCCTGGACCATCTCAAGAGCAAATGGGGTGGGGTGGAGGGCTACCTAGAGGCCGCGGGCCTCGATCCGTCCGCCATCTCGCGCCTGCAAGGAAAGCTGACCAGCTAGCTCTTCACCTCGCGCCGTTGCAGGGAGGCGGTTCCCAAATTCACCTCCCCGCCATGCGGGGAGGAAGGCCCCGACCGGGGCCAGGTGGGGTGTGGCCGGAGAAGTTCACCTCGCGCCATGCAGGGAGGCGGTTCCCAAATTCACCTCCCCGCCATGCGGGGAGGAAGGCCCCGGTCGCGCTAGCGACCGCGGCCAGGTGGGGTGTGGCAGTAGCAGAGCCTTAACAATCGACATTGGCGCGGTTGCTCCCACGGATGGATGCTGTTCGAATGCACCCGCCCCAGATCACGCGTGCCCGCGAGCTCCGGAACGACATGACGAAGGTCGAGTGGTTCGTTTGGTCGCGTCTCCGCGGCCGGGAGGTCGGCGGCTACAAGTTCCGGCGGCAGGTGCCGATCGGTCCGTATTTTGCTGACTTCGCGTGCCGCGCGGCCCGCCTCGTAGTCGAGATTGACGGCGAAGGTCATGACCTCGATCAGGACGATCGCAGGGACGCCTGGATGCGGGCCCGGGGCTATCGGGTCTTACGGGTAAGTGCGCAAGAGGTCGATGAGTCGATCGACGACGTCATGGATTCGATCTATGACGCCGTGACCTCCTCCACGCCGACCCCGTCGTCAGTACCGGTACTGAAACTTTGGCGCGAGTACCCTACCCGCGTGCGGCGCAGCCAGGAGGAGCTCGTTTTCGCCACCTACCTGGCCCCTTGCCTCAGGCCGCTTTACCAGCTCGTCACCGATGCCGTGGCGGAGGAGCTCGGACGCCCGACGCGCCTAGTGAACGGCACGTCGCTCGATCAGGTGAGGCAGGGAGACGTGCATTTCGCCTTCCTGTGCGGCCTGCCGTACATCCGGCTCCGGCGCGAGGATCCATCGCTCGTCGACGCCATCGCCGCCCCGGTGGTCAGCGACATCCGGTACGGAGGCCTGCCGATCTACTTCTCAGACGTCATCGTGCCCAGCGACAGCCCGGCCGGCTCCTGGGGCGCCCTCCGAGGGGCTTCATGGGCCTACAACGAAGCCGACTCGCATTCGGGCTACCTGGTCACGCTGCATCGCCTCGCCGAGATGGCGGAGCCCGCCACGTATTTCAGCCGCTGGCAAGCGACGGGATTCCACGAGCGGTCGATCGAGATGGTCGCGAGCGGCGCTGTAGGAGCCTCGGCCGTCGACTCCCATGTGCTCGAGATTGCCCTGCGGCGCCGCCCGGAGAATCGAGACCGGGTCAGGGTCGTGGACCACCTGGGGCCGTCCACAATTCAGCCGCTGGTGGCAACAGGCGCTGCATCGGATTCACTCAAGCGTGACGTGCGGCAGATCGTCATCGCCCTCGGCGACCGCCCGCAACATCGGGAGCAACTTCAGCAGTCGCTGGTCGATGGATTCGTGACCGTAGCCGATGAGTCGTATGCGGATATTCGCCGCATGCTCGCCGCCGCTGAAGCGGCACATTTGTGTTGACAATCGACCGATAAGCGAGTAGACCGCACGTCGACGCAAGCCTCGGCTGGGTATCAGGAGGTGGGCCTATGACCATTCATGGTCTCGACGCCGCGCGCTTCATTCAGAAGCCTCACGCGTCATTCGGACATCGGCACTTCTGGGAGCGCGCTGTTTCGCGCCGCGCGTTCATCGCAGGCGCATCGGCCGGCATCGGAGGCGCCGCCCTTGCGGCCTCAGGAGTCCCGCTGCTCGCAGCGGCACGGGGCACGCCGGGAGCTCCAAAACCAGTCCCCGGCACGGCCGATATCGGCGGCGTGCACTTCCATTTCAACTTCTTCGGCAACGGAGATGCAGCGACCGTTTTCGACTTCAACGGCGGCATGGCGGCCGCGCACACGATCGGCGCCGGCAAAGGCGAGTTCAGCGACAAGACTTTCGACGTCGACATGAGGATCATGAAGGGCGAGTACATCGATCTCGCCGGCCGCCACCAGCATGCGGCCTTCGGCTTCATCTGACTCGACGTCTATGAGGGGCAGGCTGCCCCTGACTTTTCGAACCAGCTTCACGACTTCGACCCTGGTTTCGGCGCGGCCGGACTGTTCTGGACCGTCCCAATTCCTGACAGCGCCGCGCATGTCGACCCGGGCGCCGGCAAGGCCAGCTTCCGCATGGAGAACCTGGCGATCACGGACTACGGCGCGATCCCCAACGGGCTGTTCCATTTCAAGCCGCCCACCAGCGGGCGAGTGAGCTTCGACATCGAGTGGTCGGGCGTGAGCTCGCGCCAGAAGGTGCGCAACGCCGACCCGGCGCAGCGCTACGGCGGCGAGTTCGCGACCACTGGGACGCACGCCACCTGGAAGGGCTGGGATTCCACCGGGGCGCTCATCTTCGAGTCGAGCGACGCTGGCCAGACCACCCTTTACGGCCAGGTCGGCCATGAGTTCAACGGCGCGTTCTTTCCAGGGTAGGGAGGGGAGTGGGTGGGGGCTGTCGAGCCCCCACCCTGCGCGCGTCTTCGCGGGCTAAGGTCCGCCCGCTTTGGTGAGAAACGCCATGGCATCTTCTATGGTCGGCACCGTCAGCACGTTCTCGCGCGCGAACTCGTTGGCTTCGAGCCATGCGCTCTTTCGAATCCGGTCGGCCGCCGCGGGCCGGTCATAGTCCGTGCGCCGGAACTCGATCTCCGGACCAAGCACTGCCCAGAACGCACCCGGCTCCCCGTACGGCATCCCCACGCTGCCCGGATTGATCACCCGCACGCGGCCTACCTTTCGGTCGAACGGCATATGCGTGTGGCCGCACACGACGACGGCCGCATCGACTCCGGCAAGAAACTCGCCCAGCCGCTCTTCGGGTGTGCGAGCGGTCATGATCTCCTCGTCGCTGCGTGGCGAGCCGTGACAGAAGAGGACGCGGCCGAGCCCGTCCACGTCGATCGCGATCGTTTCCGCGAACGACGCGAGAAAGTCGCGATCCTCCCGGGTCAGCTGTGACGAGCACCAGTCGAAGCCCGGTCCTTTCAGTCGAGGCATCTGGCTGCCGTCGAAGCCCGCCACCAGGGCGCGGTCGGCGTTGCCACGCACGAAGCGTGCGTCCGCCAGTCCGCGCAGCACCTGCAAAGTTTCCACCGGCAGCGGTCCGGAGGCGACATCCCCGCAGCTGATGATGCGGTCGACCCTCTCCCGCGACACGTCGGAGAGCACGGCCTCTAGAGCCGGAAGGTTGCCATGGATGTCGGAGATGACCGCGACCCGCATGCCCGTCTACAGCGTACCCGCCGAGCACCGCACGCCCGGAACGCGTCACGATTACGAATGTGAAGTTCGGCCTGGCCATCTTTCCGACCGAGTACGCGATCTCGATGACCGAGCTGGCGCCGGCCGTCGAGCAGGCGGGTTTCGAGTCGCTGTGGGTGGCCGAGCATTCGCATATTCCAACCAGCCGTCAGACGCCCTGGCCCGCGGGCGGCGAGCTGCCCAAGCAGTACTGGCACACGATGGATCCGTTCGTCGCGCTCACGGCTGCCGCGCTCGCCTCGAGGACCCTCAAGGTCGCCACCGGCATCTGCCTGCTCGTCCAGCGCGACCCCATCCACACCGCCAAGCAGGTCGCCAGCGTCGACGTCGTCTCCAACGGCCGCTTCCTCTTCGGCATCGGCGGCGGCTGGAACAAGGAGGAGATGGCCGACCACGGCACCGACTTCCACACCCGTTGGAAGCTGTTGCGCGAGCGGGTCGAGGCCATGAAGTCGATCTGGACGCAGGACGTTTCGGAATATCACGGCGACCTGGTGAGCTTCGGCCCCATGTGGTGCTGGCCCAAGCCGGTCCAGAAGCCGCACCCGCCGGTCATCCTCGGCGGCAGCGGCCCCAACATCCTGAAGCGGGTCGTCGCCTACGGCGACGGCTGGATGCCGAACCGGGGCGATGTTCTCGGCCGTCTCGGCGAGCTGCGGGAGCTGGCCAAAGAGGCAGGCCGGGGCGAGATCCCGGTCACCGTCTATCCGAAAGCCACGGCGCAGGACATCGATGAGATGCAGCGCGCCGGCATCGACCGGTGCATCTGGTACCTACCAGCGGACGGTCGTGATCAGGCTTTGGCCAGGCTCGAAGAGCTGGAAAAGCTCACGCGCCCCTATCGCTAAGCCCTCCCCACGCAGTGGGGAGGTCGGCGCGCGAAGCGCGCCGGGTGGGGGTGATTGACTAACCGGCAACCGCAGTGAGCAATGCCTCAACCGTGCGTCCAAGCGTGGCGATCGGACTTCGGTAGCGGTCGAGCCGCCGGTGGTGGGCGCTGCCCGGCTGCAGCTCCAACACGAGCCACTCACCCTCGACGCGCGCGAGCGCGGAGATGTCCAGGCTTGGAATGAGCAAGCAATCTTCGCCGAAGCGCATCGCACCGCGATCCCAGCTCAGGACGCATACATATGTAGTGGGCCGAGCACGAAAGCTGGACCGCCTCACGTAGACCCGATTCTCGACATCGGCGCGCTCCCACCCCGAGGTCTTGACCTGCAGGCCGATGAATCCACGAGTGCCCACATGGCGCGCCAGGACTTCGACGGTCTCGAGATCCGGAAAAGGTCGAAAGAGGTTCAGCGACGAGGACTCGGCCAGGCGCCGGATCACCTCGGACTCGCCCAGGAACCCCTCGAGGCCTCGGTCGACCTGAAGCACCTCGTCTTTTGGCGGCGCCAGCGCTGCAGCGCCTCCGAAGCGCTCTGCCAGTCCCTCGCGAGGCACCAGGTATGGAGCCCACCGCGATCTGCCCCCGGCATGTAGCTGGAATGCCGCGGTCAGGTACTCGCGACCTTCCACGACGTCGTGCGCCGCCAGCTCGCGAAACTTTGCTTCGGGAACGACAAGGATCATCGCACCCAGCTGCTCGCCGTCTACGAGCACGCAGACCATGAGTGTTTGGTCGTCGTGAATGCTGCTCGCGGTCACGGTGATGTGAACCTGTCCTGCGGGAGTGAGCGACGTCCGTCCTTTGACCTGGACCGGTAGGTAGTCGCCGTCACTCAAACGATGCACGACACCGTCGATGCCCATGTCCCTGAGCGGCAGAAACACATGCAGCCCGCCGATCGATTGGCGCACCAGCTCTGCCCAAACCTTGAACTCCGCCACCTGGCCTGCGGCGAGGGTCTGCCCATGGTGCCATGCCGCATCGGTCTTCAACGCGCCGAATTGTCGGTGTTAACAGGCTGGGTTGGCGTGCGAGATGACGGCCCGGAGAATTGTCGCCGACCTGTCAACTACTACTCCAGGAGGATTGCGGTGAACGCAAAAGCGCCGGTCGTCAAGCAGCTCTACAGGCTCAGCATCGAGCCCCGCGTCGTCGAACAGCTCGCCAAGCTCGCGGAGCGCCTGCGCGAGCCACGCAGCCGGCTCGCGACCAGGCTTTTTACGGAGGCCGTCATGGGCGCGAAGCTGCCGAGGCGCTGATCAGTCGTCCGTTCTGTGCTTGGAGTCGTAGTCGGGGTCGACCGCGTGACCCCCGGCCGGATCGCCGTACATGGCCTCGATCTCGGGCCGGTACTTCGCCTCGATCACGCGCCGCTTGAGCTTCATCGTCGGCGTCAGCTCCTCGGATTCGGGCGACCACTCGGTCCCCAGGATGGTGAAACGCTTGAACTGCTCGACGCGCGAAAGGTGCGTGTTGGCGATCGTCAGCGCGCGCCGCACCTCGGCGATCGTCGCGGGGTGATGCGAGAGCTCGGCCAGAGACATGGTCTCGATGCCCTGCGACTTCGCCCACAGCGGCGCGACCTGCGGGTCGAGCACCACCAGCACCGAGATGAACTTGCGGGCGTCCCCGATCGCCACCGCCTGGCCGATGATCGGGCTCGACTTCGCGACGGCCTCCAGGTTGGCCGGCGAGATGTTCTTGCCGGAGGAGGTGATGATCAGCTCCTTCTTGCGATCGACGATGCGGAAATGTCCGTCCGCGCCGAGCTTGCCGATGTCGCCGCTGTGCACCCAGCCGTCCTTGTCGATGGTGTCAGCGGTCTTGGCGGGCTCGCGGTAGTACCCGACCATCACGTTGCCGCCGCGGACCAGGATCTCACCGTCGTCGCCGAGACGAACCTCGACACCAGGCAGGGGCTTGCCGATCGATGGCGCGCGGTGATCGTCGATGGGCACGGCGGTCGCCGGTCCGGTCAGCTCGCTCATGCCCCACACCTCGTACAGCGGAACGCCAAGCGCAGCCCAGAACTCGTGAACCTCCGGGCGGCACGGGGCGGTGCTGGTGATGCCGAGGCGGACGCGGTCGAGCCCCACCTTCGAACGCAGCAGCGCAAACAGAGGCTGCGCGCGCTCGACCACCGAAGCGATCTCGTCGGGCACGGGTTGGCCGTCGCGGCGCAGGCGATAGGCCTGCTGGGCGGCCGCCAGCGCGCCTTTGGCCATACCTCGTTTGGCCTCATCCGGCTCGGCTTCGATACCCGCCTGGATTCCCGACATCAGCTTCTCCCACACGCGCGGCACGCCCACGAACACGGTCGGCCGCGCCTCGACCAGGTACGCCAGCAGCTGCGCCGGGTCGGGGCACAGATAAACCTCGTGGCCGACGTAGATGCCATTCCACTGCGACGTGAATCGCTCGGCGACATGGGCCAGCGGCAGATAGCTCACCAGCGTGTCGCGGTCGTAGCGGAGCAGACGGCGGCTCGACTCCATCGTCCACAGGACGTTGTTGTGCGAGTAGGTCACGCCCTTGGGCGGGCCGGTGGTCCCAGAGGTGTAGATCAGGCTGACCGTGTCCTCCGGTCCGACGCCGCGCCACGACCGTTCGAACTGAGAAGGATCGCGAGCATAGGCCTCACGGCCCGATGCGAGAAGGGCATCCCAGGACGTCACCCCCTCTGGCGGCTCGCCGTGGATCAACACGATGTGTCGCAAGTTCGGCACCGCGGAACGAATCTCGAGGAATTTGGCGAGGAATCCGGCGTCCTCGACGAATGCGACGGTAGCCTCGGAATGGTTGGCGACGTACTGGATCTGCTCCGGCGCGAGAGTGTTGTACACGCTGATCGCCGCGCCGCCCGCATGCACGATCCCGAGGTCCGCGATCATGTGCTCGGGGACGTTGCGCGCCATGATCAGCCCGAACTGCCCGGGGCCGAAACCGAGGTCGCGCAGCGCCAGCGTCATCGCCGCCACCTGCTCGCGATAGCCGCGCCACGTCAGCGTTTCCCAATCACCGTTCTGCTTCCAGCGCAGCGCAGGGCGGTCTGGCCAGCGCGACTCTGCATCCGCGAAGATCGTGCAGATCGTCTTGCCCGAAACCGCCTTGTCGATGTCCGCCCGCTCGTCGATAACGTCCATCTGTCTCTCCTAACCGCAGGATCGTAATGCGGGCCCTGCGGACATACACTATCCCTCGGTGGGGGCTGTTCGGTGATCTACGTGCGGTCGCGGCGATCGATCGTGACGCTCGGCGCCTCGAGCCTTTTCTGCGCGCTCGTCTTCACCCTCCTTGCCATCGGCGCGACCCAGCTCAAGGAGGGCTGGGTGGCGGCAATCGCGCTCGGCGCCGGCGCGCTCGGTGCCTGGGTCGTCGCCGCCTGGGCCGGCATCCAGGTCCTCGCGTGGCCCGCCAACCGGCTCGGCCTCTTCCGCGACCGCATGGTGGTGGTCCAGCGGCGCCACGAGATGCGCGCCCTGTGGGACAACATGGAGTCGGTCACCCTGTCCGACCCGGGGTCCTGGCCCAAGGTCAGGGTCACCGATCGGCTCACGATCGGGCTGCGTAACGAACCTTCTTTCGACTTCAAGCCGGCCCACTTTGGGCTCGAGCCGGCCGCCTGCCGCGACGCCATCCTGCGGCTCCGGGATGACACCGGCCTGCGCTCCCGGCTGCCCGAGTTCGACTCGATCCGGGACCTCACCGTGTCCCCGATCGTGGCTGGGGAGCTGATCAAACCCGGCCTTTAGCGTTAGCGGGGCACATCGGTGCCGCGGCGGGGCATCATGATCGCTGCAGTGAGTCTCACGGGGAGGGACTTCCTCGATATCGCGGACCTGGACGCTTCCGAGCTGCGCTCGGTGCTGAAGCTCGCGCACGCCATCAAAGCGGGTCGCTGGACCGAGCGCCCGCTCCAGGGCCGCCACATCGCGATGCTTTTCCAGAAGCCGTCGCACCGCACGCGGGTCTCGTTCGAGGTTGGCATCGCCCGCCTCGGCGGCACCACGACCACGCTGGGTGAGCAGGACGTGCAGCTCGGGCGGCGCGAGTCCGTCCGCGATGCGGCTCGGGTCCTCGATCGCTACGTGGACCTCATCGTCGCCCGGATGCGCAGCCACGTCGACCTGATCCAGCTCGCGGCCGCGGCCGCCAAGCCGGTCATCAACGCCCTGACCGATCGGTCCCACCCGTGCCAGATCCTCGCCGACCTCATGACCCTAGAGGAGACGAGAGGACCGATCAGCGAGCAGCGGATCGTGTACGTGGGCGATGGCAACAACATCGCGACGTCGCTGATAGAAGCCGCCGCCCTGCTTGGGTTCCGCTTGACGGTGATCACGCCTCCCGGTTATGAACCCTCGCACCAGGTGCTCGACCGCGCCGGCGCGATCGGGTCTGGCACACGGCAGGTCGTGCTCTCGAACGACGTCGCCGCCATCGACGGCGCCACCGCGATCTATACCGACGTCTGGGCTTCCATGGGCCAGGAAGACCAGCGCGCGACGCGCCGCGAGATCTTCACGCCCTACCAGGTCAACCAGGCGCTGATGGACTCGGCCAAGGACGCGGTTTTCCTGCACTGCCTTCCCGCGCATCGTGGCGAAGAGGTGACCGACGAGGTCATGGACGGGCCGCGGTCGATCGTCTTCGACCAGGCCGGCAACCGGCTCTACGCTCAGATGGCACTCATGGCTGAGATCGTC
>VBHB01000226.1 GCA_005880315.1 Chloroflexota bacterium
TGCGAAGTTCTCGACTCCGTGGTCGTCGCTCGGCGGCGTTTCGGCCGGGGCGCCGGCGGCGGCGTCGTGGGCGTCGGGCCGCCTCGACATCTTCATCCGCGGCCAGGACAACGCTCTGTGGCACCGCCCCTGGAACGGGGCTATTTGGCAGCCCTGGGAATCGCTCGGCGGGGTCATCTCCTCGGCGCCTGCCGCGGTTTCGGGATCCGCGAGCCACATCGACATGTTCGCGCGCGGCCAGGACAATGCCGTCTGGCACAAGGCGTGGAACGGGACCAACTGGACGGTCTGGCAGTCGCTCGGCGGGGTTTCGAGCTCGGGCCCAAGCGCTGCCTCGTGGGGAGCGACGCGTCTCGACGTGTTCATTCGCGGCCAGGACAACGGGCTCTGGCACCGCTTTTGGGATGGCACCACCTGGCATGCCTGGGAAGGCCTTGGCGGCGTCCTCAGCTCCGACCCGGCTTCGGTTTCATGGGCCTCCGGCCGCCTCGACGTTTTCGTGCGCGGCAAGGACAACGCGATCTATCACCGCTCGTGGGACTCCACCGGCTGGCACGGGTGGGAGTCGCTGGGCGGCTACCTCACCTCGGGGCCTGCCGCAGCGTCGGACGGGGCGGGCAAGGTGAACGTGTACGCGCTTGGCGGTGACAGCTCCGTATGGCAGAAGGCGTGGAACGGGAGCACCTGGGGGCCGTGGGCTTTCGTGGGCGGCCGCGGGACGAGCAGCCCAGGCTCGGTCTGCGAACCAACCGGCACCGCGGTCGACCTGTTCGTGCGCGGAACCGACGGCGCGACCTGGCACGCGATCGTCCCGGCGGGCTAGATAGATAAATAGATAGAGAGTCGACGCGAGCGCTTGGTGGCGCTAGCTCGAGGGCATCGCCGAGTGCCACATCGACCGATCGAGCGCCCGCGCCAGCACGTCGACCGTCGTCGTGCCCGGCTCGCACACTGCGGCCGCGCCGCCGCCCCACTGGCCGCCCTGGTCCTGCCAGCCCGTCCATGAGGTTCCGTTCCAGCCGTTCCTGTAAAGCGCCGAGTCCTGGCCGAGCACGAACACGTCGAGCTTTCCGACGCCGCACGAAGCGACCGCCGGCGAAGACGAGATGACTCCACCCAGCCCCTGCCATGGCGCCCACGTGGTGCCGTTCCACGAGCGGTGCCACAACGCCCGGTCCTGCCCGCGAACGAACACGTCGAGGGTGTTGGGTCCCTGCGTCGTCACGCCTGGATCTGAGGCGACGACCCCGCCGAGACCTTCCCAGTTCTGCCACTTGGTGCCGTCCCACCAGCGATGCCACAGAGCGTTGTCCTTGCCGCCCACGAACACGTCCATGCGCGTCGCGCCCCACGACGTGGCGTCAGCGCCGGTGGTGATCACGCCGCCCAGCGAATCCCAGTTCGCCCACGTGGTGCCGTCCCAGGTCCGATGCCACAGCGCGTTGTCCTGGCCGCGCACAAAGGCGTCGACGCGATTCGTGCCCACCGCGACCGCGGCCGGAGCCGAGGTGATGACGCCGCCCAGCGACTCCCAGTTCGACCAGATCGTGCCGTCCCACGAGCTGTGCCACAGAGCGTTGTCGTTGCCGCGCACGAACGCGTCGAGCTTGCCGGATGCCGATGACGCGATCGCCGGGTCCGCGGTCATGCGTCCGCCGACCGAGTCCCACACGGTGACCGTCGTCAGCTTGGCCGCGATCTCGTTCCACAGGTCCGGTACCCCGGAGTCATAGCCGAGGGCCCACATCCCCGCGCCGCGCAGGTTGCTCTGGTTGACGAGGTCGTACTTCATGCCCAGCGAGGCGGGGGTGTCGTAATAGAGCTGGCGCCACGTCCACAGGTTTTCGCCGCAGGGGTCGTTCGCCCGCGGGCTGTACCAGGTGACCCACGGCGACTGCGCGGTGCTGTCCCAGCCGCCGCCTCGATTCTGGAGGCTGCAGCTGAGCTCGCTCACGATGTTGGCGTAGTTGTCGGCGATCGGGGTCGGGTACTGCGGCTGGATCGCCGAGTTGGGGTTGCTGCCGACGGTCGAAAACTTGTAGCCGTAGTACGGCACGCCAAGGATGATCTTCGACGCCGGGGCTTTGGTCAGGTACTCGGTCACCGAGGTCGTGTCGTTGAACACGTAACACGGCGTGGCAAGGCCGGTGCAATCCGTGAACGCAACGCTGCAGCGCTGAGAAGACGCACACATCGGCGCGTTCGGGCCGGAGTGTCCAGGCACGTCCTCGAAGGACATGTCGTAGGCCATGATGAACATCGCGTCGACCACGGGGGAGAGGCTGTCGATCTTGAAGAAGCCGAGATCCCAGCTGGCCGCGCCCGAGTAGGTGTCGATCGACACTTCGGCCGTCGGCCATTTCGCGTGGACCTGAGTCGAGAGCTGCGACATGAAGTTGACCAGGCCGCTCTGCACGTTGGGGAACCCGTCGGTCCCGCCTTCGAAGTCGATGTTGACGCCGTCGAGGCCCTTGGACTGGATGGCGGCGATGATGTTCGTAATCGCCGCCTGCGTGTTCGTGGGGCTGGTGACCAGATTGTTGATGGTCGTGTGATTGAACTGCTTGACCACGACCACGGCGCGGTCGCCGGCGGCGTGCGCGCTGTTGATGGTGTTGACGAGGTCCTGGCTGTTCCACTGGTTCCAACCCGAAACCGTCGTGTTGAAGTTGCCGTTGGCCTCGATCGTGATCCCAAAGAACGCGACCGTGCTGAGCAGCCGGTAATCCCACTGCGCGTTCTCCGTGATCGACCAGTACGGCGCGAACCCGAACACCTCGCGGTGGAACGGGGAAGCCGGCGGGGTCACGAACGTCTGCAGAAGTCCAGGCCGCGCTCCGGCACGCAGCGGCATCACCGCGGTCGTGGCGGGAGCGAGGAGTGGCGCCGTGGCGGCGTGCCTGGCCTCTTCGATCGCGTGCGGGCCAATGCTGGGATCGGGTATCGCGATCGCGGCGGGCCTCGACAGCGCGCTCGCGCCGGAGGGCGCCGTCGACCCTGCTTGCGTCCCGGTGCAAGCGACTAGCACGACTGCGAGGACGATTAGCGAGACACGTGTCATGGCGTTGGGGAGCAAGACCGCGGGCATTCTAACCCGAAGGCCTCCGTCTAGCTCGCAATTTCGACCCGCCAAAGTGCGCTGTCCGTTCCGCGCTGGAAGAGGTCGATCTTGGTCGTGCCGGGCTGGCAGACGGCGCCCGGTCCGCTCGTCCACTGGCCGCCCAGTGAGGTCCAGCCGCCCCAGGCGCCGGAGCTGAACGAGCGCCTCCAGAGGGCGCCGTCCTGGCCGACCACGAATACGTCCAGCTTCCCGGCGGCGCACGACGAGACGTCCGGATTCGTGCTGAGCACGCCGCCCAGCCCCTCCCAGGGCAGCCAGGCGGTGCCGTTCCACGAACGGTGCCACAGGGCCCGGTCCTGGCCCCGGATGAAGACGTCGAGCTGGTTTGGGCCCCACGACACCACCGTCGGGTCGGAGCTGAGCACGCCGCCCAGGCCTTCCCAGCCATGCCAGGAAGTGCCGTCCCACCCGCGATGCCACAGCGCGTTGTCCTGGCCTCGGATGAAGACGTCGAG
>VBHB01000227.1 GCA_005880315.1 Chloroflexota bacterium
CCGACCGAGTGAGAGAGAAGGTCGAGCTTCTCCTCGGCCCGTCCTCCATGTACGAAGTGCGCAGGGCCGACGTCGACGGCGTCCAGGAGATCGTCCTCGAAAACGACAACGGAGAGCTGATCGTCACTTGAGTGGACGGCTCGAGGGCCGCGTCGCCGCGATCACGGGGTCGAGCCGCGGCATCGGGCGGGCAGTCGCCGAGGCGTTCCTCGCGGAGGGGGCGAAGGTGGTCGTCAACTCGCGGCAGCAGAAGGTGGCCGACCGCGTGGCGGGCGAGCTTGGTGAAGGCGCCGCCGGTGTCGGTGCGGATGTCGCGACGGAGGCAGGGGCGGCGACGCTGGTCGATCGCGCGGTCGACACCTTCGGGAGGCTCGACGTGCTCGTCAACAACGCGGGCATGGCGGTGGCCGCGGACACCCGTGAGCTCAGCCTTGAGGCCTGGAGCAGGGTCGTCGACCTCAACATGACGGCGGTGTTTCTCTGCTCGCGCGAGGCTGCGCGCCACATGTCCGCCGCCGGCCGCGGTGTGATCATCAACACGGCCTCGGTGCAGGCTTTCGCGCCATTCCCGCGCCGCCTCGCCTACGGCGCGACGAAGGCGGCCGTCGTGATGATGACTCGGATCATGGCGGCCGAGTGGGCGCCCGCGATTCGGGTCAACGCGGTCGCACCCGGATACGTCCGCACTGCGATGACTGAGAAGCTGCGCGCCGACGGCCGCATTGATTTCGACGCGATCTCGCGCCGCACGCCGCAGCGCCGCATCGCCGAGCCGGCCGAGGTCGCCGGCGCTTACACCTACTTGGCGAGCGATGAAGCGTCGTTCGTCACCGGCGAGACCATTGTTGTCGATGGGGGTTGGCTGGCGTTCGGTGCCTTCGAGGGAATCTGAAGCCGGCTAAGGCCGAGAGGTCAGCATCAGGCCTTCGACCGGGATCTCAGGCTTCTTCCCGTCGATGAGGTCGGCCACGATGCGGCTCGACCCGCACGCCATCGTGAATCCCATGTGCCCATGACCGCTGTTGATGTAAAAGTTGTCGGGTCCGGCCTGGCCCAGGATGGGTGGGCCGTCGGGGGTCATCGGCCGGTTGCAGGCGCGATAGGTGCCCTTGTCGTACTCGGCTGCCTCAGGAAGAAGGTCTGACACGAGCTTGCGAATCAACCTCAGGTCGTGGTCGTCGTAGGTCGTCTCGTACCCGGTGAACTCGGCGCTCGACGTCATCCGCAGGCGGTCGCCGATCCGGCACCAGGCGACCAGCAGCTCTTCGTCGACCGCACCGATGCGCATCTGCGGACCGTCGTTGGTCTTGATCGGGAACGTGGCGCTGTAGCCCTTGGCCGGGGCGATTGGAAGTCTCACCCCAACCGTGCGCGCGATCTTCGGACTGTGGACGCCGGCGCTGAGGACGAACACGTCGGCGGCCAGCGATTCGCCTCCCTGCAGCGTCGCCGAGCGCACCTTGCCGCCGCTCGCCGACAGCTTCGTCACTCCTTTACCCAGCAGGAACGTCGAGCCCATCCGCTCGCAGACTGCCTGCACCCCGCGCGTGAACTTGACGCTGTCGCCGCTCGAATCGGTGACCCCGTAGATCGCTCCCGCCAGCTTGTCTTTGACCGGGGCGAGGAAAGGCTCGGCTTCGACGACGCCGTCGGCATCCAGGACGTCCTGCTTCTGCCCATGCTCCTGAACGAGCTTCATCTTTTCGATGCCCGATTCGAAACGCTTCGCATTGCGATAGAGGTAGAGGATCCCCTCGTGGATGTCGTCATAGTCGACGTGTTCGTCAGCCGCGATCTGATCGAGCATCCGCTGGCTGTACTGCGCGAGACGCAGCTTGACGAGGGTGTTCTTCGTCGCGCGCTCCGCGTTGCACTCGCGCAGGAACCGCAGACCCCAAAACATCATGCCCGGGGCCTTGAAGGGATTCACGCGCAGCGCAGTGTCGTCGACCGTCAACGAGCGCAGGAGCTCTTTCGGCGCGGAGGGCGATGCCCACGCGAACGAGTGACCCGGCGCGATGAGGCCCGCGTTGCCTGCGCTGGCCAGCGTCGCGGCCTCGGTCTCCTTCTCGACGACGGTGACCTCGTGGCCGGACCTTGCGAGGTAATAGGCGGTGGTGACGCCGACCACACCCGCTCCGATGATGACCACTTTCATCAGAAGCGAGCCACCGTCATCGCGTCCATGCGCTCCCAGTCGACCTCGACCCCGAGACCAGGCTTCTGAGGCACGCAAACCGTCCCGTCTGGCTCGAGGTCGATCTCGTCTCGCATGCCCGCGCCGTACCCGCCTATCGGCATCGGAAACTCGAAGTACTTGCAGTTGGCGACGGCGCCCATCACCTGCAGGTTCGCGGCCTGGGCGAGGGTGTATCCGAAGCTGTGGATCTCGCAGCGCAGGCCCAGGCCTTCGGCGAGGCTCGCGGCCTTTTTCGTCGCCGTGATCCCGCCGGAGATCGCGGCGTCGATGCGCACGATGTCCCAGGCGCCACGCGTCAGGTAGTTCGCGGCCTCTTGAAACGTCCTGGTGTGGACCTCGCCAGACGTGACTGCGATGTCGAGTGCGCGGGAGAGGGTCCGGTAGGCCTCGATGTGTTGGTCGCGCAGCGGCATCTCGAACCACTCGTAACCGAGCTCATCAAGATGACGGCCGACGCGGATGGCGTCGCCGAGGCTGTAGGACCCGACTGCGTCGACCATCAAGGCAACGCTGGGTCCGACCTGGTCCCTTACGGCGGTGCACAGCTCGACGTCCCGCTCAGGGTCGCCCCAAACGTGGAGCTTGATCGCGCGGAACCCCTTGCGCAGCCAGACGTCGATCTCGTGCTGGAAATCGGCGAGCGTCGCGTAAGTCAGCGAGCTTGCGTACGCCGGCAGCCGGTCGCGCTGGGCCCCGAGCA
>VBHB01000228.1 GCA_005880315.1 Chloroflexota bacterium
CGCGACGTCTACACCACCCGCGTGACCCTCGAGTGGTCACTGTTCGCCGGCGGATTCCTGCTCGCGTTTGTTTACCTCTTGTTCAATGTGGCGATCGCGCTGAGGGCGCGTTCCGGAGCCGCGCTGCGCGCCGTGGGGATCAGCCGGTCCGTGTTTCGTGGACCTGCCGGCTGGATCAGCCTCGTCACCGCGGCGATCATCGCGGTGATTCTGGGCGCTGGTGCTTTCTCCCAGTGGCAAAGCCTCGCCCTGTATCTCCACGCAACGCCGACCGGGACCACGGATCCGGTCCTGGGGCAGGACGTCTCCTTTTATCTGCTGACGCTGCCCTTCCTGCACGCGGTGGCCAATTGGTCGCTCGGCCTCGAATTCCTGGCCATCCTGCTGGTCGGCGCGCTTTACTCCTGGCGCGGCGACAGCTTTGACTTCCGGCCCACGCCTCGCGCGATCGCCCACGTGTCGGTGCTGCTCGCCGCGTTCGCCGTGAGCCTGGCGGCGGCCACCTGGCTCGGCCGCTTCGACCTCCTCTCCGCGCACAACAGCAACATCGTGTGGGGCGCCGCCTATACGGACGTGAACGCGAGGCTTCCGCTCTACACGTTCCAGGCCGGGGTGGGGATTGTGCTTGCGGGTGCACTGGTGGCGAACGCATGGGTGCGGCGCCTGTGGCTGCCGGCCGCGGCCGTCGGGACCTGGATCTTGCTCACGATCATCTCGCAGGCTTACCCGGGTGTCGTGCAGGGAGTGTCGGTCACGCCCAACGCCCAGACCTACGAGCTGCCCTACATCCAGCGCGAGATCGCGGGCACACGCGCGGCCTATGGACTGTCCAACGTCTCGGCAGGCAGCTTCACAGGCGATCAGCCGCTGACCGCCCAGGACGTACAGGCCGACCAGGTCACGGTCAACAACCTCCGGCTGTGGGACTACACCCAGCTCAAAGAGACGTATCAGCAGCAGCAGACGCTGCGAACCTATTACACGTTCAACGACATCGACATCGACCGCTACAACGTCAACGGCCAGTACCAGCAGCTGGAGATCAGCGCCCGTGAGCTCAACACCTCGAACCTCTCGTCGGCGGCGCAGAACTGGGTCAACATCCACCTGCAGTACACCCACGGATACGGGGCTGCGGCAAGCCCGGTCAACGCGGCCGATAGCGAGGGCCTGCCCAACTACGTCGTCGGCGACCTGCCGCCGAGCGGGGCTCTCACCATCAGCCAGCCCGCCATCTACTTCGGCGAGCTCACCAACGACTACGTCCTTGCGCCCTCGAATACACGCGAGTTCGATTACCCGAAGGGCAGCCAGGACGTCTTCACCAACTACTCGGGGCAGCACGGCGTGCCGATGACGGCTGCGAATCGCGCGCTGTGGTCGCTCAAGCTGAGCGACTTCAACCTCCTGGTCTCGGGCCAGGTGACGGACAAGACCTATATGCTCTACCGCCGCAACATCAAGGACCGGGCTTCGGAGATTGCGCCGTTCCTCACGTTCGATCACGATCCCTACCTCGTGGTCGCCGACGGCCGGCTTTACTGGATCCTCGACGCGTACACGTCAGCGTCGAGCTATCCGTACTCGCAGACGATGCCTTTCGGCGACAACTACATCAACTACATCCGCAACTCGGTGAAGGTCGTGGTCAACGCGTACGACGGAACCGCGAACTTCTACGTGATCGACCCGAAGGACCCGCTGATCAAGGCATACGAGGCCACCTTCCCTTCGCTGTTCAAGCCGATCGACGCGATGCCGCAAGCGCTGCGCGCACACCTGCGGGTCCCTGAGGACCTGTTCAACGCCCAGGTTCAGGTTTACGCCACCTACCACGTCAGCGCCGACGCTTCAGGCGCGAAGGTCTTGTTCGCGAGAGAGGACGTGTGGGCGGTCCCCACCGCACAGAACTCGCCCAACAGCACAGCCACCGCGCTGACGCCGTACTACGTGCTCTTCCGATTGCCGGGCGAGTCGACGCCTGAGTTCCTCTTGATCATGCCTTACACGCCGCTGGGCAAGAGCAACCTGGTCTCGTGGATGGCGGCCCGCAGCGACGGGCAGCATTACGGCGAGTACGTGTCCTACCAGCTGCCGAAGGACAAGGTGATCTTCGGCCCGCAGCAGGTCGCGAACCGCATCAACGCCAACACGACGATCTCGGCCGACTTCACCCTCTTCAACCAGGCCGGCTCCTCAGTGCAGCAGGGCAACCTGCTAGTCGTGCCGATCGGAAACTCCTTCCTCTATTTCGAGCCGATCTATTTGCGCGCGAAGCAGGAGTCGAGCCTGCCCGAGCTAAAGCGGGTGATCCTCGCGGACGAGTCCCAGGTCGCTTACGCCACCACGCTCGACCAGGCGATCCAGCAGCTGGTGGGCACGGCGCCGCCGCCTACCGGCAATCAACCACCGCCCACGACCTACACGGCGGCCCAGGTGGCGCAGATCCAGAGCTTGATCGACCAGGCCAACCAGCACTACAAGGCCGCCTACGCCGCTCTCGCCCGAGGCGACTTCACCACCTTCGCCACCGAGATGCAGACCGTCGGCCGGATCCTCCAGCAGCTGCAGGCGCTGACCGGCACGGCGTCGACTCCGCCCGCCGGCGCGTCGCCGTCGCCGAAGGCCTCACCCAGTCCTTAGCGGGACAAAGAGCACGGGGAACATCGACCGGTAGCTGACCTCGGAGCCCCGGCGGACGTAGACGCGGAGATCCTGCGGCTGGTCGGGTCCGACCGACACCGGAATCACCATCCGGCCGCCGTCGGCAAGCTGTTCGATGAGCGCCGGTGGAACGCCGCGCGCCGCCGCCGCGACGAGGATCACGTTGTAGGGCGCCTCTGGCGGCCAGCCCTGGCTGCCATCGCCCACGGCGACCTCGACGTTGTCGAAGCCGAGCCGCCTCAGCGTCTCTGAGGCGTGCTCGGCGAGGGCCGGCTCGCGCTCGATGGTGATCACCTTGCGGCACAACCGGCTCAGCACCGCGGCCGCGTAGCCGGAACCGGTGCCGACTTCGAGCGCGACGTCGTCGGGCTGCGGTTCGGCGGCTTGAGCCATCAACGCGACGACCAGCGGCTGCGAGATGGTCTGCCCACACTCGATCGCAAGCGCGCGGTCTTCGTACGCATGCCGCCGCATGCGTGGCGCAAGAAACTCTTCGCGCGGGACCGAGGCCATCGCCTCCAGCACCCGCTCATCGCTGACGCCATGCGGACGCAGCTGCTCGGCGACCATCCGCTCCGCCGGTGTGCTCA
>VBHB01000207.1 GCA_005880315.1 Chloroflexota bacterium
AGTCGTGCGTGAGCATCAAGGCCAGCTCTTATACACAGGATCTGGGCGGGAGCGGTATTCACCGTGGCGCTTCCGCCATTCGCCGGTTGAACTAAATCCGCTGTTTCGTCCGCCGTGAACGGTGTACTGCCTACTCGGGCAGTACCTGCATCCGTGGGAGCTGATTGAGCCCCTCCAGGATGCCAGCAAGAGCTGTGCAAGGAAACCCGTTTGGCCGAAATTGGCTTTGATGCGCTAGACCTGGCGAGGGCGCCTCCGCCGAGCCGAATCCGGGGGCCACTGAATTTGTTCTTTGCGGTCCACCACAGTCGTTGGCACAATTTGAGCTCTGACTTCGGCTTGTGGTCACAGGGGGTATGACTATGGCCAGTTCGGTGGTTTCCGTCCGCGCCTTCTCGGCAGTGCTTGCGGCCATGTCCGCATTGGTGCTCCAGGCGGTCGCGCCCGCCGTGGCGACCACGACCGATACCAGCGGCGTGGCGCCCAATGCAGTCGGGATGCTCGACTGCAATGGATTCAGCCCGATACAGAGGTCGGTCAAGCTGAGCATGGTCTGCACCGACCCGCGGTCGCTTTACGACGGCAAGCCCTCCCGCTTCTTCGACAACGGTCATTACATCGGTCACGACGAGCCCAGCATCCGCTTCCTGTCCACCGTCCCGGGTTCGGGAAACAACGTGACGTGGAACGAACAGCTGCCGCTGGATCCCTCGGGGCCGCCGACCGTGAGCAAGCCGGGGTCGGACGTGACTCATTGGTTCGAGCTGAGCGTGGCGCCCTGGTTTGGCATGGCCCTTTGCGACCCGTTCTCGTTCCCTCAGACATCGTGCAAGCCGGAAAGCGATACGAATGCGCCGAAGAACCCGCCCACATTCAACATCGGCGGTGGCGGTAGCTCATTTCTCGAGGTCCAGTTCTATCCGCCTGGCTTCGGGCCATTCATCGACAACATCAGCTGCGACAACGCACACTGGTGCGCGTCGTTGCACATCAACGACCTCGAATGCACCACCCAGTTCAGGCACTGCAACTTCAACTGCATCGAGCCAACGAACTTCGCGTTCATTCAGACGGACGGCATGCCGGTCGGCCCGCCGAGCCCTCAGCTCGCCAACGTAGCCACCTTCACACCGACCGGGAAAACGCTGCTAATGAACCCGGGTGACAAGGTCACCGTCCACATCTTCGACTCTGATCTTGCTGGTGGCGGACGAGCCCTCGAGGTCAAGATCAACGACACCACCACCGGCCTCAGCGGCTTCATGCAGGCCTCGGCGGTCAACGGCTTCATGGCGACGAACATCGGCAACTGCAAGGGCATCCCGTTCAATTACGAACCGGAGTACAACACCGCCCAGCCACAGAATCTGATTCCTTGGGCCGCACTGCAGGGCGGCATCCTGACCCAGTTCGAGATCGGGCACTTCACTGCGTGCACGTCGGTCACCAACCCTGTTACTTTCACGCAGGGTACCTTCACCGACACCGTGTGGCAGAACTGCACGGGTCCCTATGAGGCAGCTGGCGCCCCCGACGGTGGCACTAATCCCGAAGCAAGCGACGTGCCTTGCTATCCGCTCGGCGACACGCATAACGGGACAGCGCCTCCCAATGAGGTGGCCGGCTGCGTTGAGTTCCTCGCCCAGAACGGTGACCTCGACTTCGACGGCTCACCCTACTGGCCGGACTGGCCGAACAGCACCACGCCCGATGCGTTCCCCTCTACGTTCCAGCAACTCCAGCCGACAACTGGAGGGGTCAAATACTCAGGAGTTCAGTTCGAGACCGATGCGGCGGCCAGCGAGTCGACATGCGGCCCATCGACGCTGTCAGGCTGCGCGGTTCCACCGCCCGGGTCGCCGGGCAACTTCTACCCCTTCTGGTCGCAGGCCATGGTCAACGGCAGCTGTGTCTGGGAGTTCGGACAGATGTCGAACGGCAACAATTTTGGGGCCGATGCCCAGTACGACGGGCCTTCGGCGTACTTCTTCGGAACGCTTTCAGGGCCAATCATCGCCAACCCGAACTGCTCTTAGCAACTCGATCGAAGGGCGCTCGATCCGTTTCGAGCGCCCTTGATCCCCATTCACCTTGGCCTGGATCGCCCGGTCAGGGGAGGCTACGGCGGCAAGGGTCTGATCCACCCGCCTGCGCGGGCGGTCAGTCATATAGAAAACAGTCGTGCGTGAGCCTCAATGTGAGCTGCTCTACACCGGTGGCCGTCACGGTGCGGTCTGTACGGTCGTCCTGCCGCCATTCGCCAGCTGAGCATCGGTTACCGCCTACCAATGTCGGACGTGTTCGCACAGCGAAGGTCAGCGCCTTCCGGAACTAGGCTTGGTCCCCCGCGGAGACCTCTGGACGCCGCCGAGCGAAAGCAACCAGTGCTGCACCCGTCACGGCGGCATAGAGCACAGCATCGATTAGCGTGTTCGACAGGAAGATGGCCGTCCGGTCGGCGTCGCTGCCGGTGACCGGCTCCTGGAGTCGGATCCCAAAAACGATTCCCACCAAGACTGCCCCGACGAGATTGGCAATCAACCAAAGGCCAACTGCGGATCTCCGCCGGAAAACTCGCGCCAACAGGATGCCCTGAGCCAGTCCCACGACCACAGCGACGGCGATACCGAAGAGAGCAAAGATGACTTGGAGTAGCGGGAACCCGGGTGGCAATGAGGCCTTTATTGCACTCACTGAAATCACAGTTCGTGGGACGGTGACTTGCCAGAGCGCAATTGCCAGATAGGCCGCAACCGTGGCACCTATGCTCACTGGTATCCACATCAGTACGGACGCCGAGAATCTGGCTTTCAGGGCGCCCAACACGATGGTCTGGAAGAGCGCCAAACATATGGCGCCCACCAAAGCTGAACTGAATCCAGAAGCGTTGTCGAGGCCAAGGTCGGCCACGGTCGGAAAGCGAAGGTTCAAAGCCGCAGGCATGACAGGAAGCAAGCTTCCAACCACTCCGGCGACCAACCAAGCGCCCCACAAGGCCAGTCCCGGGCGCCGAATCGAGTAGGCCATCATCGGTGAGTCCGACTGTAGAACTGCTCAACCTCCCTGGCAAGATCGCGGGCCGCGCAAGGCGTACCCCACGCCTTGCCCTCGTATCGGAGGATTGCGCGCGCAGCCATCAAGGACAACTTTTGTTCGAGGGCA
>VBHB01000208.1 GCA_005880315.1 Chloroflexota bacterium
GGTGTCGTGGTCATTCCCCGCGCAGTCATATAGAGCGGAACGTTGGCCCACTGCGGCTCGAGCGGGGTGAGTGAAAGCCTGACCTTGCCGACTATCTGCGTGACCATGTGCAGGGTCTCGAGGGTTTCGTTCCAATCGCCGTAGGGCAGCTCGGGCCAGGCCTCCACGCCGGTGACGCCCCCCATGGTGTTCACCGGGCCCAGTGTACGGAGCCATACTCCCCGCAATGCGGGGAGCTTGATTCAGCGAGCCCCGGCGCCATCCATGGGCGCGCCGGTGTCGCCCGCAACCGGTGCCGGCGCTCGCTGGATCCCGGCCGCCGCGAGGATCTGGTCCTCATCGAGAGAATCGTCCTTTAGAACGGCCCGCGCCAGGCTGTCGAGCTGTGCGCGGTGCTCAGTCAGCAGGCGCAGGGCGTCCGCGTAACACTCGTCGGCGATTCGCTTGACCTCGGTGTCGACATCGCGGGCGGTTGCCTCGCTGTAGGGCCGAGCGAGTCCGAAACCAGAGCCTGAGCCATCCTCCGCAAACGCCAGCGGCCCGATCTTTGGTGACATACCCCACCTCACCACCATCTCGTGCGCGATCTGGGTCACCTGCTGGAGGTCGTTCGCGGCACCAGTTGAAACCGTCATGTAGACCAATTGCTCGGCGGCGCGGCCGCCAAGGGCGCCCACGATTCTGGCTCGGAGGTAATCCTCTCCGTAGTTCACACGGTCAGCGATTGGATTCGAAACAGTCACCCCCAGCGCCCCACCATGCGGAATGATCGTGACCTTGCGCACAGGATCGGCCCCAGGCACGAGCAAACCCAGGAGCGCATGCCCGGACTCGTGATACGCGATCCGCTCACGATCGCCAGGCGACAGCACGAGATGACGTTCGGTGCCGAGCAGAATCCTGTCGATTGCCTCGAAGAAGTCGATCGAGGTGACAGTCGTCTCGCCTTTCCTGGCGGCACCGAGCGCTGCCTCGTTGACCAGGTTGCGCAGGTCCGCGCCGACCAGACCCGGGGTCGCGCCGGCGATCTCATCCAGGTCCACGTCCGCGGCGAGAGGCACCTTTGCCGAGTGGATCTTGAGGATGGCGGCTCGACCCCTGCGGTCCGGTGGCTGAAGCGTGACCCTCCGGTCGAACCGCCCCGGCCGCAGCAGGGCCTGGTCCAGCACGTCGGCCCGGTTGGTCGCAGCGAGGACGATCACACCCTTGCCCGGCTCGAAGCCGTCCATCTCGGTGAGGATCTGGTTGAGCGTCTGCTCCTGCTCGTCGTTGCCTCCGATGCGGAGGCCGGCGCTGCGGCTCCTTCCGATTGCATCCAGCTCGTCGATGAAGATGATCGCCGGCGCTGACTGACGTGCCTTCATAAAGAGGTCGCGCACGCGCGAGGCGCCGACCCCGACGATCGCCTCGACGAATTCCGACGCGGACTGGCTGAAGAACGGGACCTTCGCCTCGCCCGCCACCGCACGCGCCAAGAGGGTCTTGCCCGTACCCGGGGGTCCGATCAGCAGGACGCCTTTGGGAACCATACCGCCCAGGCGTTCGTACTTTTGCGGGTCGCGCAAGAAGTCGACCAGCTCCTCGAGCTCCTGCTTGACCTCATCGATGCCGGCGACATCGGCGAACGTCGTCCCCGGCGTCTCGGGGTTGTAGAGGCGGGCCCTGCTCTGGCCGAAAGAGCCGAGCAAGCCGCCGGTGCCGCCGGCGTTTCCGATCCGCCGGAAGACGTACAGGACTCCGAGCACGATCAGCAATGTGGGCCCGAAGCTGAACAGAAGCGTTTCCCAGAATGGCGGTGGCGGATTTTCTGGCTTCGCGTTGATGGTCACGCCATGCTGCTCGAGCAGGGGTTCAAGGCTGTCATCGGCGAACGACGGCCGCTGGGTTGTGAAATGGGTGGCGCTGACGCCGGTGCTGGTCTCCTTTACTGGAGTCTTCGTCACGCCGGTGATGGAATCGCCCGTGGTGGTCACGCTGGTGACGTTGCCCTGAGCCACCTGCTCCTTGAACACGTCGTAGGGAAGCGTGACGGTCGTCGGCTGGGCTGCAGAGAAGAGCAGGTTGCTGACCACGATGTTGGCCAGCAGCAGGATGCCAAGAATCACCCAAAATCGGACCGATCGCATCGGATTGGGCGGCGGGGGCGGTTTCGTCGCGGGCGGGTTCGTGGCCACGGTGTCTAGAGGTTAGATCCGTTCAGCAGGTTGTGCGCTCGTTTGCCGAACACGACCGTGTTAAATCAGCTGCTGCCGGGAGTCCATGAGCTCACTTCAGTGAGTCAAGAGATGTAAATCCCTCGGCGACGATTGCGAGCCTACTGGCGAGAATGCCCTGTGCTTACATGTCGTGTTCATCCAAATGAAGTATCGGAAAATCCGCCGATTGTACGGGGACCACGGACGGTTTATTGATTAATAAAAGGACGTGAGTAGTGCGGCCGACCTTTCTCCGACGTTAAGTCTTGGAACCCCGACCACTGATCGCCGGCTCGGCCCACGACGCTATTTGCCGGATTGCCTGACTCCTTTCGAGCTTCAAATCCTCGAGCTGCGCAGGGCAGGCTTCAACCGAATCGAAATTGCTCAAGCGCTATGCCGGTCACCTCAAACGGTCAGCAACACTCTGACTCGGGCCAAGGAAAAGCTCGGGGCCGGATCGCTCACCCACGCGGCGATTCTGGCCGCGCGGCGGAGTAATTCCGACCGGCGAAAGTCAAGGTAAAGATTCCCTTGCCACCCGCCCTCAGGGGCGGGATTCTCCGCTAAACGAGCTGGGTCGGCTCGCGCCAATTTCGGCAAGGGGGTATTTACAGAAATGGGATCTACGAGGCATGGCCCGTCACGCGGTGTCGCACCAGAGGAGAGACGGCGGTGAAACACAGACGCTTGAACAAGTGGAGCACGGGCCTGGCCGTCTCGGCACTCGTGCTCGGCGCTCTGCTGACTCAACCGGTGCCTGTGGCCGCCGCCACGTTCATGCCCGGTGACGTGTTCATCGGCACGCAACATGGGCTGATCGAGCACAGAGACTCGTCGGGTGTATTGATCGAGACTCTGAACACCACCTTGAACAACGACTTCGACACCGGGATGTGTTTCGACAACACCGGCAATCTCTACGCGACCGACATCTACAGCCAGGCGATCACGAAGTTCAACAACATGGGCGGCCTCGTGGCCGCCAAGTGGGTCGACACCTCGTCGGATCCTAACAATCCCGAGAGCTGTATCTGGGACGCGCTCAACGCAAACGCCTATGTCGGCGGCCCATCTGTGCCTCAGATACGTGCATACGACCTCGCGGGGCTTCAAAACGCCCGGCACACTGTCACCTCGTCGGGTGGCACCGGCGGGACGGACTGGGTCGACCTGGCCAGCGATCAGTGCACGGTCTACTTCGACAACGAGAGCAACACCATCAGGCGCTTCAACTTTTGTACCAACACTCAGCTGAGCGACTTCGCAACAGTCAGCTCTGCGACCCAGTGCTTCGCCCTCCGGATCCGGC
>VBHB01000209.1 GCA_005880315.1 Chloroflexota bacterium
CTCTCTGGAAGGCGGCCGGAGCACACCGCATGCAGGTCTGGCCCAGCCCGTGGGGACCGGGCTTTCCGGGCTGGCACATCGAATGCTCCGCGATGTCAATGTCCATACTCGGCGACCGATTCGACATCCACACAGGCGGCGCCGACAACGTCTTCCCACATCACGAGGCCGAGATCGCGCAATCGGAAGCCGTCTCGGGACATCGCGTGGTGAGCCTGTGGATGCACGGCGGGCTGCTGATGCTGTCGGGCGCGCGGATGGCGAAGTCCGCCGGCAACTTCTTTCGCGTGACCGAGCTCGAGGAGCAGGGATTTGACCCGCTCGCGTTCCGCTACCTCGTGCTGCAGGCCAAGTACCGCTCGCCGCTCAACTTCAGCACCGAGGGTTTGGCAGGCGCGGACCGCGCGCTGCGTCAACTGCGTGAACGCGTCGCTGATTGGTCGTTGCAAACCGAGACTGGGGCTGGGTCCGCACGACAGGAGTGGGATTCGCGCTTTCGGTCCGCCCTCGCGGACGACCTTGACCTGCCAACAGCGATGGCGCTGGTCGCCGAGCTCGTCCGCTCGCAGGCACCGCCCTCTATGAAGGCCCGTCTTCTTAGCGCATGGGACCAGGTGCTCGGCCTTGACATTCATCGAACCCCCGACGACCACGCTCTCCCACCCGGCGCAGCCGAACTGATGGCGGAGCGAGAGAAAGCACGCGCGGCGAAAGACTTCGCGAGATCGGATCAGCTGCGCGAAAAGCTCAAAGCGCTGGGCGTTCAGGTCTCTGATCGAGCCCTGAGAAAGTAAAAGGAGCCGGACCTCGCGGCCCGGCCCCACGAGAGGAAGGGTCTAGCTAAACAAGCCAGGTCATGGCTAGAACACGAACTCAATCAGGGCTGACGTCTCGGGGGACCCGGAGTTCGAGCCGCTCGAGCTGTTCCCATGGCCCTGGCTCTTGCCTTTGTCCTTGCTGTGGCCGTTGCCGTTCGAGTTCCCGTTGCCGTTCGGGTTGCCATCACCGTGGCCGCGCGAATCGCTGGCCCGGTGGGAACCGCTGACAGCTTTGCCGTGCTGATTGGCAAAGTCGCTGACGCATTCGCCGATGCCGTGCACGCCGAGGCGCGCTGCACTTGCCTTGCAGGCTTCGACCTGCTGCGTGACCTGCTGGCCCCAATCCTGGGGGTTCACGCTGCCCGTGAGGGCGACCTCTGTCGCTGCTCCGGCGACCGTGACCGCCGCGGCGGCTGCCGCGATTCCGGTCAGGATCTTGACGCCGATTGCGGCACCGGCGCCACCCACAACCTTCTTCTTCATGGTCCCTCCTGATTCTGCTTTTCTCCAAGCCGGGATCGACCCGGCTGTCATCGGATCGATTGCCCGATGCAGTTCGCTCTCCAGCTCACGCCCGAAGTCGTCCATGTGGGCAAGTACAACGCGGGGCCAGGCCCGACCAACCGAACTTGGTCAGAACTGGTCGCAGAAGAGCACACGCAGAAAAAGGAAGGAGCCGAACCTAGCGGCCCGGCTCCACGAGAGGAAGGGGTCTAACTAGAACGAAACGTCAAGGACCACGCGTGATCCTCGCGGGTGGGTGACCGGCCACAGGGTCGCTGGCCTCAGGTTCCAAGGTGGCCGGCGTGGTCGCCTGGACCTTCAGGTGATCTTTCGAGTGGCCGTTCGAGTTCCCGTTGCCGTTCGGGTTGCCGTTGCCGTTCGAGATGCCATTGCCTTTGGTGCTTCCATTACTGTTGCCGTTGCCCTGATGGCGCGCCGCGCTCGCCACGGCGGCGCCGTGCTGGCTGGAAAAGTCGCTGACGCAATCGCCGATCCCGTGTTGGCCGGCTGCCAACGTCTTCTGGCAGCTCGATACCTGCTGACTGACTCGCTGGCCCCAGATCGCAGGGTTCAGGCTGCCCGTCGTGGCAACCCCGGCCACGGTTGCCGCCGCGGCGGCCACAGCCACCCCGGTGAGCACTTTTATGGTGAGGGCCGCCCCGGCGCCTCCCATCAAGGTCTTTAGCGTGCGATGGGCCTGGATTGACCTGCGCGGCGGGATAGGGCGAGCCGACATCGGGTCGAGGACCCGGTGCAGCTCCTCCTCCAGCTCGCGTTCGATGTCGCTCATCTGTAAGAAGCCATAACGCCGACGGGCAGTCGGGCAACCATTCTTCGTCCTACCGGCCCAGGACGACCTGCAGGTGCTTGCGGGCGGTGGCCAGCCGGGAGGCGACAGTTTGTTCGGGCACGCCGAGCGCAGCCGCGATCTCGCGGTTGGTGTAGCCGTGGTAATGGCGAAGCACCAGCGCCGCCGCCTGTTTGGTCGGGAGCTTGCTGACCGCGCGGAAAAGCTCGGAGCGCTCGGCGACGAGGGATGGATCCGGGCCGGGCGCCGGGCGGCCGAGCCGCCTGATCACCTCGCCCGCCTGGCGGATGCGCTGGTGGCGGCGGTCGGAGATGGCCACGTTGATCGCGATCCGGTGCAGCCATGCCTCGACCGGGGCGTCCGGGCGCCAGGTGCTCCAGTTCCGGTACGCCCGCTCGAAGGTTTCCTGGGCGCAGTCCTCGGCTGTGGGCACGTCGCGCACCAGCGCGATCAAGGTGCCAAGGATCCGCCGATATGTGTTGCGGTACAGCCGCTCGAAGTCGGGCTCAGAGCCCGGCTCGTACCGTTCCGGCTCGACCGGGGGCTCGGGCAGGACGCCCTTCTCCCTGGATCCCTCCTCCTCCAGCATACTTGACTCCAAACGAATGTTCGTCTAACCTCCCGAACAAATGGCCTCAGGACCTCGGTTCGATCCATCCGAGTTCCCAGGTGACATAACGCTGGACCACGTGATTCCCGCAGCCGCCGCCAATTTTGTGGCGCTGCCGGCCGACCTCCGCCCCGAGCTGGTCGCGGCTCTCGCGCGGCGTGGCGTCGAGCGACTCTACTCCCACCAGGCCGAGGCATACGACGCTGTGCGGCGCGGCCGGCACCTGGTTGTGGTCACACCGACCGCGAGCGGAAAGACACTCTGCTACAACCTCCCCGTTCTTCAGCGCCTGCTCGAGAACCCTGAAAAACGCGCGCTGTACATATATCCAACCAAGGCGC
>VBHB01000210.1 GCA_005880315.1 Chloroflexota bacterium
ATAGCGGATAGCTCGAGGGATCGAATCTACGGGTGCGATTCCGTACTCGGCCATGAGCGCTTCTACGCGAGCCTTCTGCGAAGGGTCGATACCCGCGAGGATGACGTTCTGCTGCGCCGTCAGGCGGATCTGCGGGCGAAGCTCTTCGACGATGTGCCGCAGCCCGGTCCGAGAGCGGACCTCCCCCACGTCAGCGATGCGCCCGTTCTCGATGTAGATGCCGACATAGAGCTTGCCATCGCCCTGTTCGTGCCAACCGAGGTGGTCGTCCACCGGCTTCCATGCAAGTGGCTCGGCCGGCTGCAAGATGAAGCGAAGCCGCTTTTGAACCTCGTCGCGGAACCACTCGAGGCCGCGGTCCGCGATCGTGTACTTCAGCCGCGCATGCCTGCGATTGGTGCGATCGCCGTAGTCGCGCTGCACCGCGACGGCCTCGCGCGCGACGTCCACGATCTGATCGGGTTCCACGAATGCAAGCGGCACCGCTACCGCGACGAACGTCTCCGGCTTGTTGTGGGTGCGACCCAACCCGCCGCCGACCAGGACGTTGAAACCGCGTAGCGAACCGTCCGGCTTTTTCATGGCCACGATTGCGAGGTCATGGGCGTAGACGTCGACACAGTTGTCGCCCTCGATCGCGACCGTCGTCTTGAACTTGCGCGGCAGGTACTGCTCTTTGTAGAGGGGTTCCGTTTCCGGCTCGGAAGACTTCACGACCTCCCCGTCGAGCCAGATCTCGTGATATGCGGCGGTGCGCGGCGTGAGCTCGGCGACCATAGCCGAGATCGCGTGCTGAAGGTCCGCATGAAAGTCGTCGGCAAGGGGTTCGGGGCAGCACATGATGTTGCGCTCGACATCGCCGCAGCCGCCGAGCGTCGTCAGAAGGGCGTCGTTGATGGCGCGGATCGATTTCTTGATGTCGCCCTTGAGCACTCCGTGCAGCTGGAAGTCCTGCCGGGTGGTGACGCGCATCGTGCCGTTTGCCCAGCGCCGGCTGATGTCGTCATGCGCGATGTACGCATCGGGCGAGACGATGCCCCCGGGGATCCGCGTACGGATCATCAGCTGGTGATGCTTGTCCAGCCCGCGGGCCCGCGCCTCCTTGCGGCGGTCGCGATCGTCCTGCTGGTAGATGCCGTGAAACTTGAGCAGCTGTTCAGAAGCCTCTCCGAACGCGGGCGTGTCCTCGAGCAGCTCCTCTTTGATGAGCCCTCGAAGGTGGTTGCTCGTCGCCTTGATGGACTCATTGCTCGAAAAGCCCTCGAGGGACGTGCCGTCGGAAAGGTTCGACAACTGGATGCGCCTCCGCTGATGTGATGGATCGATACGCTTGAAGATCGAGGCGCCGGCCCGCATATGCGGGGGCGCCGGTAGGCCCGGACCGGAGTCCGGTCAGCTACAGAAGCAGCTGGCGCAGCGGAGGTAGTCGATGGCGCGCCGCCTGGTCAGCGGGGCCGCGCAATAGATGCCAGGACTACTCATCGCGTGCTGAAGCTTACGAAAAGAGGAAGCCGGATGCTGCGATAAGGTCGCAAAAAGCACGAGGTTGCGCTTCAAATCAGTTGTGCTTCGACCTCCACTCGGGCGGCGACCCAAGCTTGGGGGCCAGGAGCTTTCCGATCTCACCCTTGGCTGGAAATCGCTTGAGGAGTCCCTTGCTGAAGACCGTCTCCGAATCCACCGCTACGTCGAAGACGCCCCGGCTGCCGGTCTTCAGCTCCACGCCGCCGAGAACGGGCGCCCATTTGTCCATGATCTCCTCAGCCAGGCTCACGGCCTGGTCGAGGTAGTCTCAAGGGACGCAGAATTCGATCGTGACCTTTGGTTTCTCGCTGTTCATCTCAGTGGCCTAACCACTTCGTACACTTCCGCTGGAGGAGCTATTCCGATGAGCACCAAGCAGTCTCCGATCATGGTGGTGGCGTGCGCGTGCGGCCAGCTGTTGCGCGGCCCGATCGAAGAGCTCGTAGGCATCGTGCAGAAGCACGCGCGGGAGTCGCACAACATGCAGGTGACGCGGGAGGACGTGCTCTCGAGGGCGCGGCCCGAAGCCTGAGCCCGAGCGACGCCAGCTCGACTGTGCCGGCCCCATGGGGCACCGAAGGGCCCGTGCAAGCAGAGGTGTTCGTGGTGCGAATGCGGCACGGTTCGCTCGAGCTCACCGGCCCATGCGGCCCGGACGCTTGGTACATCGAATCGCACGACGAAGACGACCCGATGGAGATCGTCCGCCGCCTGTCGACCAATCTCCTCGGGCCCCCGGTGCTCGTGCACTCGACGTCATGGCGCCGCGGTTTCGGCGGGGTGCTGCTCACATTTCTGGTCGTGATCGGCGAGGGGCAGGCGGCGCAGCTCGAGGGCGTGCCGGTCGCCCGCGCGGACCTCGCGCGCAACTCCCCGACAGAGGCCGCGAAGAAGATCTCGACCCAACAGGTCGTCGAGCACGCACTACGGCACATGGCGTGGCTGGCGCAGGACGACGCGGCGGTCAGGGCCGCGCTGTCACCGGCATGGTTGGCCGCGCTTGCCGGCTACGTGCCGGAACCCTTCCGCCACCTGACTAGTTGATCGAGCCGACCACGAAAGTGGCGCGGGTGCCGCGCATCCGAAGGCCGAGCGCGAGGGCAAGCGCGCCGAACACGATCATATAAGCGCCGAAAAGCCATGTGATGGTCATGAGTCCGGCGGATGGATTGATCGCGAGCAGGACGCCGAAGACGATCGACACGATCCCGGCGACCGCCAGCAGCCACTCGCTGGGCAGGATGCGGCGCAGGAAGTAGGCGGCGCCCAGCTCC
>VBHB01000039.1 GCA_005880315.1 Chloroflexota bacterium
TCTCCTCGTCTAAGTGGGTGCCAATCCTGCAACGCCCCGGTCCCCGGCAATACCCGTCGATGACGATTAGTTGCTCTGCGGCCTGCATCCTGGTAGGTTTTTTGCGCGAGGAAGGTAGGGGTTTTCCGCGTCGGAAACATCACTACCGGGGGTGCGGTTACATGGGCGTCCTAAGAAGAGGCGGCTTGGCCGTCGTGGGCCTGGGATCCATCGTTGCGGTCGCCGTCAGTGCGCCTGTCGCAGTGCTCGGCGCCAACACACCGGGCTACAGTCTTGCCAACGTAGGCGCGTACGGCGGCGAGCCGTCGATCGTCTCGGACAGCCTGGGTCAGCTTTACGACACGACTCCAAGCGGCGGCACGGTCACCTACACCTCGACCAATCGCGGCTCGAGCTGGAAGCAGGTCACGACCGCCGATGCGAACAGCGGCGACGACTGCCTGGCCACCGATCAGTCCAACGCGGTATACCTCTGCAACCTCGCCGGTAGCCAGGGCGTGGCACCACTCCAAGCCGATGTCTGGAAGTCCATCAACAACGGCACGACCTGGACGCATGGTGCTGGGGCGATCCCCCAGTGCGCGACGAGCTGCTCGCCCTTCGGCGTCGACCGGGACTGGGTGGCGGCGTCGATTCCCTCAGGCGGAACGTCCGGGTCGGCTGAAGTCGTCCTCATGTATCACGACTTCTATGGCCCGAGCCAGATCTGGGTCAACATCTCGCACGACGGTGGCGCCACCTTCGGCGCGCCGCAGGAGGTCCTCGCCAGCCCGGCGGTGACACCCGGGGCCGTCACCGGCACGCTGGTTGCCCAGGGCTACACGTTCTGCAACACAGTGCCGGCCGGCGTTCGCATCGTGCCTCCGGGCCTGCCGCACGCTGGACGCATCTTCGTGGCCTGGATCGCGGCGGACCTCGCCCAGAACGCCACGGGCTGCAACGTCAGCATGCTGCAGTCCTTCCACACGTTGTGGGTGTCCTACTCGGATGACAACGGAATCACGTGGACTCCCCAGCAGGCGTTCGACGGCGGCGTCGGCCACGACGCATCGACTCCATTCGTCGGATTCACCACGGACAACCAGGGCAACCCGTACTTCGGTTTCACGATCAACCTCAACGCCAACCCGGCCACCTGTTCAGCCGAATCCACCGCCGGGACGGTGCAGTCGGACACATCCTGCGAGTACGACATGTACGTGGTCTGGTCGCGGGATGGTGGTTCTACTTGGGATGGCGGCGGCGGATTGATTCCCGGCAGCGCGGCCCGACCGTATCGGGTGAACCCGGCCGGCGAAAGGGGCACGCATTTCTTCCCCGCCATCGCGGCTGGTGATCCCGGCCTGGTGGATGTCGCCTACCTGCGCACCACGGAAATTCTGCCGACGGACGCGTTCGGGAAGGCCGATCCTGGTGGGTGCGCCGGGCCCGGCCCCGCAAACGGCAACCCCACGACCTATCCGCCGACATGCAGCTGGAACCTGTATGGGGCGCAGTCTCTCAACCTCACGTCGAGCCCGGGGTCAGCGACCTGGACGACGACACAGATCACCAGCACGCCAATGCACATCGGCGACATCTGCAACCTGGGCATCGCCTGCGTGGCCCCGAGCTCCAATCGCAACCTGCTCGACTTCATCACCGAGGCCATCGACCCGCAGGGGTGCGCGCACATCGCTTACTCCGACGACAACACGGTCAACAAGCTGCGCGCGGCCAACCAGACGTCCGGCCCGTGCGTCATCAAGCACCCGGTCCACTGATGCGTCCTCGAATTGCGGCATATGCCACGGCGGCGCTGGTCGGAGCCTCTGTCGCCTTGATGCCGGTCCACATTGAAAGCTCGCCGGCGATCGGCTTCGAGACGCCTTCGATCGTCGATCCCATCCACACCAATGGCGAGCCGGACCTTGCCATCGACCCTCTAGGCAGGGTCTTCAACAGCGGGCCCACCGGCACCGGCACGCAGCGAAGCACGTGGTTCGGTTCGGTAGACGGCGGCCACACCTTCAGGGTGATGGCGCAGAAGCTCCCACCGTCCTCGATCACCGGAATCCCAGCCCCCGGACCTGGCGGGGGTGACACCGACATCAACTTCGATCGCAGCGGCAAACAGTATTTCGCCGACCTCTGGGCTCTGGCGTGCTTGCGAGTGGCGGTGACCGGGCCCACGAACCCCGGCGCTTCGGACACCGAAAACATCGTCGGGTGCCTGCCGGGAAGCGGTGGCGCCGACCGGCAGTGGCTGGCCGTTTACGACCCGGCGCCGGGCAGTCCGAACCAGTCTGCGTACAGAGCGGCCGGAGGCACGACGCCGCTCATCTATCTCGAATACAACAACCTCGCCGGTCCGGGGCCGAACAACGGCGCGCAATGGAACAAGAGCACCGACGGCCTCATCTACACCAACGCGACCGGAGACGAGGTTCCTCCCGGGACAGGAGTCACCTACTCACCTTTCGGGGCTGACGGGTATCCGGCCATCGACCAGGTCACGGGCAAGGTGTTCCAGGCGGCGGCATGCGACGCCAAGACGTGTGGGACCTCGGCCATGGCGACCCCCGGCCTTTACCTGAACATCGGCACGCCTGACGCCACCGGAATGCTGCACTTCCTCGACGCGACCGGCAGCGGCCAGGACCTGACCAAGCTGGTCAAGATCGCCGACACGCCCAACGGATCGCCGGACACGCTCTTCTCAGTTCTTTCGATCGACAGCGGGCGCAACCTGGAAGTGGTGTGGGCCGTGAGCAGCACAAACCCGGCCCAGCGCCAGGTATTCGTAAGCGCTTCGAGCGCGGCCAGCGGCTGGACGAGTTGGACCGCTCCGGTGCAGGTCAGCGACGGATCCACCACCACAGGCGACGCCACCAACGTGTTCCCGTGGATCAAGGCCGGCGGCCCCGGAAGGGCCGACGCGGTCTGGTACGGATCGAACCTTCAGGTCGATCCGAGCAGCCACAACAACCAATCCTGGAACGTGTTCATGTCTCAGGTCGTCTTTCCTACCAACGGCACCACGGGCGCCATCACCGGCGCCGCACCTAGCACCGCGGTCGTGAAGGTGACACCGCACCCGATGCACTACGACGACGTGTGCCTGCAGGGTTCGGGATGCATCGCATCCCAGGGCAACCGCAACCTCGCCGACTTCTTCGAAGTCACGATCGATCGCAGTGGGGCGGCCGAGATCGTGTACGACGACACGTCCAACAAGCTCGTGCAAGCACCCAACACATGCACAGTGCAGGTCGCCGATCATTGTGGTGCCGGGATCATCACCGTGGCACGCCAGTCGTCTGGCCCCGGGCTCTTCGGCGCCAATGTTATGGGGCCGTCGAACGCACCAACGAGCGGTCTCTCACATGCAGCCGGTCAGGCCCTTTTTCCCGTGATCGGCGGTACCAATCAGAATGGGATGGACATCCGGTCCAGCCACCTGAACCTGTCGCCGGACGGGCAAACCCTGACCGTTTCCATGCAGGTGACCGACCTTGCCAATCCGCGAAGCACGATCGCTGCGATCCCTGGCGCCACCAACGTCCAGTACGTGACTCGGTGGCAGATGGGCAACATGGTCTATTACGCGGCGATGGAGAATACCGCTGCCAACCAACCGATCTTCTACGCGGGATCGCAGCAGACCATCGACCTGTGCTCGGTGTCGGCGTGCTTCCCGCATGTGCTGACATATCCGGAGCCAGGCGCGGGTACCTTCACCGGCAAGGTGGAGACGGGTTCGATCACATGCCCTTCATCCGGGCCATGCACTCTGACGATCAGGGTCAAAGTCGCCGACGTCGGCCGTCCGACGGCGAGCAGCCTCCTCGAGGAGGTAGGTGGCTATGCGCTGGCGGCGGCCATTCAGGAAGGCGCCGAGGACAACGTCTCGGCACAGACGGACACGGTGCCCCTCGAGATCGACGGGGTCTGTTGCTACAACTTCACGGCGAAGAAGGGATAGAAAAGCGCTGAGCCGGACCGCTCGGGACCCACCCCGGGCGGTCCTCGGCCCGTTACCCTGAACCGCGTGCAGCAGCCGCCAGGCGGGGCTACCCAGTGGTCCGCGGATGGCAAGTGGTGGTGGGACGGCACTCGCTGGCTGCCTCAAGAGGCGTTCATGGCACGGCAGCTCCAGGGTTATGGGCAACAGCCGGTCGCTTACGGCCCGCCTCCTATGTATGGATTGCCCGGAACCTATCTGGCGCCGTCCACGGGCATGCGCACCTTCCTTCTGATCATGCTTGCGCTCTCCACAGTGTTCACGGGTTTGCTCGCGCTGTTCGGATTGATCGGAGAAACCTCTCCCACGAACGACTCGGGCACCACCGGAGTCGTGCTTTTCATCGCATTCCTCGTGATGTTTGCTGTGTCGGCCATCGCCCTGATCGGCGTCGCCAATCGCGCATCCTGGTCGCGCGTCGCGGCCTTTGCCGCCGGAGGCGTGGTCTCGCTGAGCTGTCTCGGCCTGGTGCTCGGGATCCCGATCATCATCGCGGCGGCGAGAGCGCCGAACCTGGGCCGGCCAGGTTGACACTACTTCCATCGTTGCCCTACCCTCACGCTTCGTCACGCCCAGGCACTCGGTGATGGGCAACGCAAACGTTGGGGAGGGAGCTTATGCGAATTTCCAGATCGCTCTGGATCTTGTCGGCTGCGCTGATGAGCGTGGCGTTGTTATTTGCCGGTGGAGGAGTCGCGTCCGCGAGCACGAGCTGGACGATCGCCCCGGTCGTGGGCGGGCTGAACAGCCCACGTGGAGTGGCCTTTGACGGCCAGGGCAGCATGTATGTAGCCGAGGCGGGCCAGTTCTTTCCAATTGATGTGGGACCGTTCGGAGTGTCGAGGACGGGCAAGGTCGACAAATTCACCTTCAGCGGCGGCGCGGCGAACCGTGTGTGGTCGACGGCTTTTGACTCGTTGTACGACAGCGCTCACGGCGCTCCCGAAGTTCTTGGCCCGGCCGGTGTAAGCGCGATTGGGAACGGCTGCATGAAGGACAGCCACGGCCAGCGCAACGGCTGCCAGGTACTGGTGATCATCAGCGAGTCGCGCGATGGGGTAAACGCCACCACCCCTGGCCTCACGTTTTCGCAGATCGGACACCTGTACCGGCTGGATGGTGCCAGTGGGACGCCGACAGACAAGAGCGACGTCGGAGACCAGCAGTACGCATGGTCGGCCCAGCACGCGAGCCTGTGGCAAGAGTTTCCTGACTCGAATCCTTACGACGTTCTGGTGACCAAGGACCCGACCACCGACACCATCCGAACTTTCGTGATCGACGCCGGGGCCAACACCGTGTCGGAGGTGATGCCCAATGGTACGAATCACATCATCGCGTTCATCCCCAACGATCCGATTCGCGACTCCACGCCGACATGTGTGGCGCAGGGACCCGACGGTGCCCTGTACATCGGTACCCTCGACCTGGCCGCCAACTTTGCGTTCGGCCCAGGACAGTCGCATGTCTACCGCGTGGACCCGAACACAAGCGAGAGCTACCTCACCGCGGCGCACGTGTGGGCGAGCGGGCTGACCACGACGACGGCTTGCACATTCGATCGCGCCGGCAATTTCTGGGCGACCGACATGTTTCAACCCAACCCGAACGGTCCTCCCGGCGACCTGGTGCGGATTCCGTTCAACAATCCGTCTGCGCTTGTGCACATCGGTGGTGGCGCAGTGCCATTCCCCGGAGGTATCGCTCAGGGTCCCGACGGCTCGATGTACGTGACCGTCTACTCCGCGATCACTGCTCCGGGCATCGGAGCAGTCGTGAAAGTCACTACCAACGGCTGACCTCATCGAGGGGGCCCGGTCGGTTCCGGGCCCTCTCTCGTTTTCTGGACGCCGGTTGACAACCAGATGGCCGCCAACCGACGATCCACCAAGCTCATGATCGAGTCGAAGGACGTGGTCCTCGCGGCGATGGGCGCCGCCGCCGCCCTGGCCGGGTTCGTCCTGGTCTTCCTTGGCGTGATCATCGCGTCATATCAGTCCTATGCCGCCACGACACCCTCGGCGGTGACGCGGCCATACCGGACCGCCGGCATAGCGCTGTTCGGCACTTTCGGGTTCAGCCTGGTGACTGTTGCGCTCTGCCTGCTGTGGCTCGTCCTTGGCGGCCCCATGTGGCTCTACGGACTCACGCTCGCCGTCTTCGTCATCCAGCTCGTGGTCGTGTTCCTGGCCGCCGGCTGGACGACCCGCATGGTTTTGTGGCCCTAGACGTGGCGCTCACCCAGAAAAAGCTTCAGGACCTTACGGACGCCGGGCTCATCGGCCTCCTGGAGAAGGATGAGGCACTGTGGCGCGCGAAGGCCAAGCACGCGTATAACGCAACCCATGCGTTCATCAAAGAGATCCGGCCCGACGATGTGGTCAACCTGCTCGTCGCCGAGCTCGAGGTCGCTCCCGAGTTCAGAACATTCCTGGCCAAAAAGAAGCTGACGCAGAAATACTGGTATGAGTGGTTTGCGGAATTGATCGTCGACCATTTCTGGACCCAACTCTCAGGAGGCTAGACATGCAGCAAGACCCATCCAGGCTCGCGAGGGAGTACATCGACGGCGCGCTCAAGACACGTGCCAGCCTCGGACGCTCGGCCAAGCCGAGCAAGGCGTCTTACGACCGCGCCGTGCGCCTGGCCCGAGAGGCCATGAAAGAGCTGCTCTCGCTGGCCCCGAAGACCGAATCCCACCACTAACCAATTCCGCACTTTTGGCGCCAAACGGGCCATAAACCTGTGCAAATTCCGCACGGTTGGCGTCAAACGATCGCTACGAAAGTTCTGCACGCACCAATGCCGCGGCGCGGGCCAGCGCCGATAGCTTGCCAAAGGCCTTAGCACGGGGAAGGTACTTCATCCCGCAGTCAGGCGCCAGGATGAGCCGCTCCGGCGGCACGAACCCCAACGCCTCCCGGATCCGCCCCGCGACCACGTCCACATCCTCCACCGGCGCATCGTCCGCAAGGTCGATCACCCCGACGATCAAAGTCTTGCCCGACAGGCTCTTCAACACCGATAGATCGACCTTCTGCTGCGCCGACTCCATGGAAATCTGCTGCGCGGCCACGTCAGCCAGCTCCTCGAGGAACGGGTAGCCCGCCGGCCGCGAATGCACGATGTGCGCGTAGCCGAAGCATGTGTGCAGCGCCGTTGTGCCGCTGATCCCCGCCAGTGCCCGGTTGATCGCCGGCAGGGCGAACCGGCGCGCTTTCTCGGCGCGAGCCTGTAGGTAGGGCTCGTCGAGCTGCACGATATCGGCGCCCGCGGCGAATAGGTCACGCACCTCTTCGTTGACCGCCTCGGCCAGCGCCATCGCCAGAGCCTCTTCGTCGTGGTAGTAGTCGTCCTGCGCCTGCTGGGACATCGTGAACGGACCCGGCAGCGTCGCCTTGATGGTCCGGGTCGTCGCGGACCGCAAGAACTCGACGTCGCGCACCTCCACAGGACGCGTGCGCCGGATCGGCCCGACCACACGTGGGACGGGATTGGGGTGCCCGGTTCGGTCCAGAGCGGTGCCTGGGTGGTCGAGGTCCATGCCCTCGAGCGCGGTGGCGAATCGATTCGAGTAGCTCTCGCGGCGGATCTCGCCGTCGGTGATGATGTCGATTCCCGCGCGCTCCATGTCGCCGATGGCGACCACGGTGGCGTCGTCCTGGGCCTGCTCTAGATAATCGGGGGCGACTCTCCAGATCTCGAGCGCCCGCGTGCGGGGAGGCAGCCGGCTGCCGAGCATCGCCCTGTCGACCAGCCAGTCAGGTTGCGGATAGCTGCCGACCACCGTTGTCAACAGCACGTCTTGCATCGTGCCAACCTTAAGGGAGTCCTGTGAAAACGCTCCGGCTGAAGACCGTCGACGCCTACGTCGCTTTCGATTTCGACTGCCCGACGAGCGCGGGCGGAACGCGTCTCGCGCCAGATGTAACCGAGCGGGAAACCCAGCTGCTCGCCCGGGCCATGAGCTACAAGTTCGCCGTCCTCGAGACCAGGTTCGGCGGCGCCAAAGGCGCGATCCGCGCCACGCCGGAGACAAGGGACGATGCCGTCCGCCGCTACGTCGACGAGATCCGGCCCATGGTGGTGGCGACCAAGTTCCTGACCGCCACCGACCTCGGCACCTTGCCCAAAGACCTCGAGTCGCTACCCGGGACCGATCAGGCCGGCCTCATGCACACCGAGTACAGAGGCATGCCCCTGGACGCCTATCTCACCGGCCTCGGGGTGGCGACCGCGGCCGAAAAGGTGCTCGGCGGCCTCGATGGTCGCACTGCGGCGATCGAGGGGTTCGGCAAGGTCGGAGGGGCAACCGCAGTGGAGATGGCCAGGCGCCAAGCTCGCCTCGTCGCGTTCTCGACGATTCACGGATTCGTGCAGCGGCGGTCAGGCTTTGATGTCGACGAGCTGCTCGACCTGCGCTCGCGATATGGAGATCGACTGGTCGAGCACCTGGGCGAGGAGGTGCGGCCGGTTGCCGACCTGTTCGCGGTCGAGGCGGACGTGCTCGTTCCGGGCGCCCGGATCGGAGTCATCGACGAGTCTCGGGCGCGTGCGCTCAAAGCGCGCGTCGTCGCGCCCGGGGCAAACGTTCCGTACACGGCCGGCGCGCTCGAGGTCCTACGAGAGCGCGGCATCCCCGCCCTCGCCGACTTCGTGTGCAACGCGGGCGCCACCATCGGCTATGTGACCGAGGGCTTGCTGCGCGCCGACGAGGCGGTGGCCGCGGTTGAAAAGCGCGTTCGGGAGCTGACCGAAGAGAGCCTGAAGGACCCCAAAGGTCCCGTGGCGGGCGCCGCCCGCATCGCGGAGGCGCACCTACGCACCTGGCTTGAGCCGGCACAGATGCCGGACGGGCCCGCCCTCGCTTGATGTGAGAGGAACCTTAGACTCCAACCGACCCATGACCGGGAGGCTTGCCGGCGACACCTGCGACCGCGACCCCATCTGGGATCGCGAGGTTGAAACCGAGACGCACGAGGCCGCCTTCGCCCGTGCGTCCGCTGCGTGGCAGAAACAGTTCCCCTACCTGATGCAGCATTCGGGCTTCTATTCGCGCAGGTTCCGCGAGGCCGGCGTCACAAGCGACCGGCTCTCGCTGAAAGACATCGTCCAGCTTCCGTTCAGCACCAAGGCCGACCTCAAACAGGCGATCGACGAAGCGCCTCCTTTCGGGAGCAACCTCTGCGCGCCGCCGGCGCAGGTCAAGCGCGTGTACCAAACCAGCGGTACCACCGGCGCGCCCAGCGTCCTCGCTCTGAGCCGCACCGACATCGAGACATGGACCGTGATCGGTACTCGCACTTATTTCGCGACCGGTATCCACGACCACAGCAGCGTGCTCACCACGTTCGGCGCCGGACCATTTGTGGCGGGCCACACGCACTTCGTGCTCTCGCGCATCGGCTGCAGGTCGGTGCCAGTCGCTCCCGGCGACACCGACCGCGTCATCTTCGGCCTGAGGTCCGGCCTCGCCGACACGCTTCTCTCCACGCCCTCTTTCGCCCAGTACCTCGCCAACAAGCTGGAGAAGACAGACGCGAAGCGGATGGACGAGGTGACCCATATCGTCACCGGCGGCGAGCCGGGCGGCGGCATCCCCGCGATTCGCAACCACATCCAGCAAGTGCTCGGCGTCACGGTCACGGAGGTGATGGGCATCGGAGACATCGCCCCCTCGCTGTTCGGCGAGTGCCCACACCAACAGGGCATGCATTTCTGCGGTGGCGGCCATGTGTGGGTCGAGCTCATCGATCCCGACTCTCGCGAGCCAATGACAATCGAGGCCGGTGCTGTCGGCGAGCTCGTCTATACGCACTTGACGCGCGAAGCGATGCCGGTGGTGCGCTTTCTGGGCGCTGACATCGCGAGAATCGAGGGCTCCACGTGCGAATGCGGGCGGACGACGTTCCGCGTGCGGGTCATCGGGCGCCGCGACGACATGTTCATCGTGCGTGGGGTCAACGTGTACCCGTCCGCGATCCTTGCCGTCGTCGGCGAGTTCCGGCCGCGGGTTACTGGTCGAGCACGTGTGGTACGGAAGACCGCCGACGTGAGCATCACGCCTCCGGTTCCGATCGAGGTCGAAGTCCCGGCCGGGCACGCTGGCGACTCCCGGCTGCAGGCAGAGATCGAGGAGGCGATCCACCGGACGCTGATCTTCCGGGCGAAGGTCGACCTCGTTCCGGAGCAGTCCTTCGGTGAGAGCGGGTACAAGACAAGGCTCACGGTGAACCGCCCGTGAGTCGAAAGCGGCTGAAGTCAGATCTCGGCTGGAGCACGACCGACCGCATCGTCGTGCGCGGTCACGACCTGGTCGAGCTCATCGGCCGCACGTCGCTGGGAGATTTTGCTTTCCTCGAGCTGAAGGGCCGGCTGCCGACGAAGCAGGAGTCCGCCGTCTTCAACGCGATCACGGTGACCCTGGTGGAGCATGGAATGACCCCAAGCGCGATCGCCGCGCGACTCACCTACTTCGGCGCACCCGAGTCGCTTCAGGCGGCGGTCGCCGCCGGGATCCTGGGCATGGGCTCGCGTTTTGGCGGCTCGATCGAGGAGGCGGCTCGCACGCTGCAGGAGGCGCTCGCCGCGGGCGGGCCGGACGCAGACCTCCTCGAGCTCGCGCGCGGTGTCGTCGCCATGTATCAGAAGACCAAGCAGCCCATCGCCGGCCTCGGCCACCCGATCCACAAGCCGGCCGATCCGCGCACCGCGCGCCTATTCGCGATCGCCGAGGAGAACGGCCTCCAAGGACGCCACATCGAGCTGATGCAGCTCATCTCCGAAGAGGCCGGCCGGGCCTATCGGCGCGAGCTGCCCGTCAACGCCACCGGCGCTATCGGCGCCATCCTGGGCGAGCTCGAGATCCCGTGGCAGGTCGGGCGCGGCATCGCCGTCATGGCCCGCGCGATCGGCCTGGTCGCGCATATCCAGGAGGAGGCCGGCGAGCCGTTGGCGGCGGAGATCTGGAGCCGGGTCGAGGACGAAGCCTCAGAGCACAACCGCAACCAA
>VBHB01000040.1 GCA_005880315.1 Chloroflexota bacterium
CGGGCATCGATGTGCGTGAGGCGCGCATCTCGGCGGTGACGACTTCTGCCGGCGACATCGTCGCGCCGGCGGTTTTCAACTGCGCCGGAGCCTGGGCGGGCGAGGTTGGCAAGATGGCCGGACTCTCCGTTCCGGTCGAGCCCTATCCGCGCAACATCTTCGTCACCGACCGGATGCCTGCCGTCACACGTGATCACCCCATGACGATCGACATGACAACTTCGTTCTACTTCCACCCTGAGGGTGAAGGCCTCCTCTTTGGCATGGGGCGGTCCAACGAGACACCCAGCTTCGACACTCAGGTCGATTGGTCCATGCTCGACGCCATGGCTGAGGTCGTCGAGCGCCGAGCGCCATCCCTGGGTACGGCCGGTGTCCGAACGGCCTGGGCCGGCCTATACGAAATGACGCCCGATCATCAACCCATATTGGGCCCAGTCGACGACCTGGATGGCTTCTGGTGCGCATGCGGATTCTCCGGTCACGGCTTCCAGCAGGCGCCTGCCGTCGGCCATCTCCTGGCTCGATGCTTCCTGGGTGAGAAGCCCGAGGTGTCCCTGGACGTCTACGCCCATCGGCGCTTCAGAACCGGCGTGGTCGAACCGGAGCGAAACGTGATTTGAAGTCTTTCATTCGCGGCGGCGGAATGGAGTACAGGGAGGAAATCGCATGAGCACGAAGCTCGTTGACGAACGGCGGTTGCAAGCCAAAACGATCCTGGGCGCGTTTGACCTCCCTTTGGGTGGCACCGTCTCAGGCGTCGCCCATGGCGGTAGCTTTGTTCAGAGCGGGACGGGCGCGCCGATCGAGACACGCGATCCGTCCACCGGCGAGGTCCTCGCCCACGTGCTGACCGCAGGCGAGGACGACTGCAAGCTCGCCGTGGCCAAAGCCCACGAGGCGTTCAAGTCGTGGCGGTTGGTGCCGGCTCCTCACCGTGGCGAGGTCGTGCGGCGCCTTGGCGATGGCTTTCGAAAGCGCAAAGAGGACCTGGCCCGCCTGATCAGCCTCGAGAACGGCAAGGTCCTGAGCGAGGCGCGCGGCGAGGTTCAAGAGGTCATCGACATCTGCGACCTTGCCGTCGGACAGTCGAGGCAGCTGTTTGGGCGGGAGATCGCATCCGAGCGGCGCGATCACCGGCTCGTCGAGCAATGGCTTCCCCTGGGCGTGGTGGGGATCATCTCGGCCTTCAACTTCCCCGTCGCGGTTCCCGGGTGGGGTTGGGCCATCGCCCTCGTGTGTGGCGACACGATCGTGTGGAAGCCGTCCAGCCATACCCCCCTGATCTCGATCGCGGCCCAGCAGATCTTCCACGAGGTGACCGCAGGCACCGAAGCCGAGAAGGTCTTCAGCCTCATCGTCGGTAGGGGTGGCGCCGTCGGCGAGGCGCTGCTCGCCGATGACCGAGTGGCGCTCATCCAGGCCACCGGATCGTGCGCGCTCGGCGATAGGGTTTCGGCGGCGGTCGCCAAGCGCTCAGGCCGCGCGATTCTCGAGCTGGGCGGCAACAACGCAGTCATAGTCCTCGACGACGCCGACCTCAGGCTCGCTCTTCGCGCGGTCGCGTTCGGGACCGTCGGCACGGCGGGCCAGCGCTGCACGACCACGCGCAGGCTGATTCTGCAGCGAGGCATCGCCGGCCGTTTTCTGGACCAGCTGGTGGCGGCGTATCGGACCGTCAAGATCGGCGATCCACTCGAGGATGGGACATTGATGGGCCCGCTCGTTTCAAGCGAGGCCGTGCGTGACTACGAGGAGGGCCTCGCGGAGATCCACCGGCAGGGCGGCAAGCTCGTCTACGGCGGAACAGTGCTGGCGGAAAGAGCCGGGTATTTCGTCGAGCCGGCGATCGTGCAGTCGACCAAAGACATGCCGATCGTCCGCGAGGAGATCTTCGCGCCCATCCTTCACGTGTTCGAGGTGGACACACTGGACGAGGCCATCGAGCTCAACAACTCGGTCCCCCAGGGCCTGAGCAGCGGCCTCTTCACCACCAGCCTCGCGGCAGCTGAACGGTGGCTCTCCGCGGTCGGATCCGATTGCGGCATCGCCAACGTAAACGTCGGCACCTCAGGGGCCGAGATCGGCGGCGCGTTCGGCGGTGAGAAGGCGACGGGCGGCGGGCGTCAGGCCGGCTCGGACGCCTGGAAGGGCTATATGCGCAGGCAGACGATCACGATCAATTACGGGTCCGAGCTGCCGCTGGCACAGGGGGTTGAGTTCCCGGTCGACTGATTCGCTCGCGGCCTAACTCGACCGCAGGTCTGCGATCACGGGCGCGAATGCTCGGACGCCTTTGGGACCGCCCATCGTCAAGGCCACCTGCACCTCCGTGATGCCCAGGCGGGCGTGTCCCCTGAGCGTCTCCGCCATCTCCTGCGGCGGGCCCGACAGCGGCCGCTCGTCCGGCCTGGGGACGTAGCCGGACCCCGGCATGGCCCCGCGCACCGCAGTCGTGGCTACCAGCGTGTTGGGGTCGCGCCCATGCTCGCGGCAGGCGGCATCGATGATCCGAAGCTGCTCGGCCGCCGATTCCGGGCTGGCATCCGTGTACCCCAACCAGCCATTCCAGATGTCCGCGTACTGGGCCACCAGCCGGCGCATTCGCGGGCGCGGGTTCAGCGTCCCGATCAGGATCGGCGGTCCGCCTTTCCTCGATGCCACCGGCAGGAGCCGTGCCGATCGCATGCGATGGTGGGCGCCATCGAAGTCAAGAGTGTCTCTGCTGAAGAGGTCGCGCGTGACCTGCAGCGCCTCCTCGAACCGGCCGACGCGCTGCTCGTGCGGGAATCCGAAGGTGAGGTGCTCGCCCTCGGAGTCCCCGGAGCCCAGGCCCAGTACAAGCCGGCCGCCGCTGATGTCGTCGATGGTCACCGCCATCTTCGCCATCAGCCCCGGATTGCGGTAGCCGGTGCTGGCGACCAAGGAGCCGATGGCAACGTTCGGGATCGCGACCGCCAGGGCAGCCAGCACCGAGAAGCACTCGAGGTAGCCTTCCAGCTCGACTTCGGGATCGTCGGGGAAGTCGACTCCCGCTCGACGCTTCAGCTCGGCGTTGTTGCTTGGCAGCAGCAGATGATCGGTGACGTAGAGGGCGTCGAAGCCGACCTCTGCGGCGGTGCTCGCGATGTCCAGGATCTCCGACCAATGAAGGTCGGTCGTGGTCCAGGTGGGCAGTACCAGGCCCAGCCGCAACAGCTCGGGAGGGACAGGCGGACGCATCGTTTCAGGTGACATGTCAGCCCTTCTTGGCGGCCACCATCCATTCCGTTGTCGCGCCGGGTTTCCGCCACGGGCTCAGCGGTCCCAGGTCCACCGTCGAATCCGGCCGGCCGGCGATGACCTTTGCCAGCAGCTCCGCCACCGGGGGACCATGCATGGCGCCATGACCGCCGAATCCGGCGACCATCCACAGGCCGTCCTCGACAAGTCCGACGTAGGGCTGGCCGTCGCCGCCCATGTCGACGTTCGCGACCACGTGGCGCGCCACTTGAAGGTCGGCCAGCGTAGGAGCGCGCACCCGAGCCAATTCGCCGAACTCCTCCAGCATGCGCGTGTGACCGTAACCCGGCGGATTCTCCTCGAACAGGATCGCGATCACCAGTCCGGCGCCTTCTCGTTCGATCAGCAGGCCGGTGTCGAGATCGATGGTGAGCGGGACGCGCAGCCCCGCGAGCGCCGGCCCGGTGATCGCGCTGAACAGCGGCTGAGGCCTGATCGTCAGCTCCAGCCCGAATGGGCGCATGAGGTCGGAGCTCCAGTAGCCGGTGCAGACCACCACTCGCTCGGCTTCCACCACGCCTGGCCCGGTGAGGCGCCACATGGTTCCGGCGCGCTCGAGCGATCTGACCTCCCAGTGCTCGCGATAGCGGACTCCGCTTGACCGGGCGGCCTGCATCAGAACGGCAACGCCTTCGGTTGGCGTGACCCTCCCGTCATGCGGCGTGTATGTGCCACCGAGGAGGCCATGCGTCCCTATCCATGGCACCAGCTCGCGGATCTGCTCTGGGTCGACGATATGAACTTCCGTCAGCCCCATGCTCTTCTGCAGCGCCGCCGCCTCGGCGAGCTTGGCCATGATGTCCGGCTGACCGGTCATGAATAGATAGCCGTTCTCGTGCCAGGTCAGCGGCGTATCGAACACGCGAGATGCGGTGCGCCAGAACTCCAGCCCGCGGCGCGAGAACTCGATCTCGAGTGGGGTGCTGAACTGCTGCCGGACGCCCCCGAAAGAACCACCGGTCGAGCCGCTGCCGAGCTGATCGGCCTCGAGCAGCAGAATGCCAGTCTCACCCTCTCGGGCCAGGTAGTAGGCGACGGCGCAACCGACGATGCCGCCGCCGATGATCGCCGTCCCGACGCGTTCCGTAGCGATGTCAACCTAGCAGACGCACGGGCTGCTACTCGAAGTCCCTACGATCTGACGCGACTTGCGGCGGAACGTCATCCAGCTCGGACTCGTTTGGCTCACGGCCTTCAACCTGCGCGTGATCCTGTTCGCGATTCCACCTTCGCTGCCGGCGATCCGCTCCGAGCTCGGCCTCAGCTTCTCAGTGACGGGCTCGATCACCTCACTGGCTGTCTTGATGCTGGGTGTCGCCTCGATCCCCGGCGCCCTGCTCGCCACCAGATACGGCGCGCGGCGCATCGTTTCGGTTTGTGGCGTCGGCCTCGCCATCGTCACGGTCTCACTCACCCTCCCGCCCGCGGTGTTCTGGGTGTTCGCCGGCAGCGGCCTGCTCACGTTTTCGATCGCGATCGCCCAGCCTTCGCTCGCGGTGCTCATCCGGCGCTGGTTCCCAGGTGCGATCGCGCGAGCCGGCAGCCTCTACGGCAACGGCCTGCTGCTAGGCAGCGTGTTTGGGGCCTCGCTCTCGCCCTATGTCTCGGGAGCGATTGGGTGGCGGGGAATGTTTCTGGTCTGGGCCGCGGTCGCGGGCACCAGCGCCCTGCTGTGGATCCGATTCACCCCGCGCGACAGCGCTGCGGCACCCCAGATCCACCTCGGTGCAATCGCCAGAGACCCACGAGCCTGGCAGGTGGCGGCGCTGTTCACGTTTCAGAACCTCGTCTACTACACGGTCGCCACGTGGCTGCCCTTCCTGGTCAAAGACCGCGGTGCGGCATACCTGGCGACGACCCTGCTCTTCCTGAACCTCTTCCCCATCCTGCTGCTGTTGGCTCTTGCTTTTTTCCGGTGGCAGTACGCCCTCTCGACCGGGTTCTATGTCATCGCCGGCGTGCTGGCTGCGGCAGGCTCGTTCGGGCTTCTGCTCGGATTGAGCAACTTCGCCTGGCCGCTGGCTTTCATGGTCGGGCTGGGCGCGGGCGCCGCCTTCGTGGGGTCGGTCGCGCTGCCGCCCCTCTTGGCGAGCAATGAGAGCGAGGCGGCCGGATTCTCAGCCTTGATGTTCACGGCAGGCTACACGCTGGCGTTCGCCGGCCCCATCTCCGCTGGTGTGCTGGTCGACAGCACGGGCCAGGTTGCGATGGCCTTCTGGCCGCCCGTTGTCGGAGGGATCCTGATGGCCGTGGTCGGGTCTCTTGCGCCGCGCCTTCTGGTCAGGTCGCGGGCCGCGGCTTAGGGTTGAGCGTCCCGCCTCACACGTGGTCCTGCGGCGCCTTCCACATCGAGGTATCGATCTGTGCGGCTGTCGCAGCCTCGACCTTCCGGGGCGCCTCGCGCGCATATCTCGGAAGCACTTCGGCTGCCACCCACTCGAGCATGTGGATCTGCTCGTCGCGAGGCTGGTCGAGGATGAACTGGTTGACGCCCGCCTCGATATAGGGTCCGATCCCATCGTAGAAAGCCTGCTTGGACGCCCACGGATCTGCGTCTGACTTGGCCACCCAGTAATAGATCGAGCGATCGAGCGTCTCCGGGTCGCGCCCGATCTCGCGGCAGTAGTCATCGAGCATCTGGTTGCGTTCGCGCATCTCCTGTGGTGTCCCGAACGCATTCCAGGTGTCCGCATAGGTGGCGACGATCTTGAGCATCCTCGGCCCGAAGGCGCCTATCACAAGCGGGGGGCGCGGCTTCTGGACGCTGTGCGGGCGTGATTGCGCGTTCTTCAGCTGGTAGTACTCGCCCGCAAAGGAGCTCGTGTCCTCCCTGGTGATGAGATCCACCACCTGGACCGCCTCACGAAACCGGGCGACCAGCTCTTTGGTCTCCGGAAACGGGATTCCAAACATCGTGTGCTCCGGTTCGTACCAGCCGGCGCCGAGCCCAACCTCCAATCGGCCGTTGGAGATGTGATCCACGGTGACCGCCATCCTGGCCAGGACGGATGGGTGGCGGAACGTATTGGAAGTCACGAGCACCCCGATCCGGATCTTTTCGGTCTGTGCCGCGAGGCCTGCGAGCAAAGTCCATGCCTCGAAGTAGGGTCCCTGTGGGCGGCTGGGCTGGATGAGGTGATCGCAGAGCCACGCGCTCTCGAAACCAAGTTTCTCGAACCACTGCCAGCGCTCGACGTTCTTCTCCCAGGTCATGTTCTGGTCGGTGCAGATGCCAAATCGGAATCGACGAGCCATTCGCCCCCTCCCGTGCATATGTGCGTTCGGCGCCACCGAATCGTAGAACACGCGTCGATACAATCCAGAGCAGGAAAACTTGATGGGTCTGACCACGCTGAAGATGCCGCAGCTCGGAGAATCGGTTACCGAGGGCACGGTCGAACGCTGGCTCAAAGCGGAAGGCGAGATGGTCCGCCGAGATGAGCCGATCGTCGAAGTGGTGACCGACAAGGTCAACGCCGAGATCCCCTCACCCTTCGAAGGGCGGCTCGTGCGCATCCAGGTGGCAGAGGGGCAGACAGTGGCGGTGGGGACCGCGCTGGCCGAGCTCGAGATCGAGGGCGCGACCACGACCCCTTCCGAGCCTGCAATGGCGAAGGGCGCCGTCTCAACCGAATCACCGGCCGCGCCCAGCCCGGCCGTGCGCGCTCCCACCCCGACCAAGGTCCAGAAGGTCAGCCCCGCGGTGCAACGTCTCGCTGAGAAGAATGGCGTGGAGCTCTCGCAGGTCACGGCCACCGGCGCGGGCGGCCGGCTGACCCGCGACGACGTTGTCGCGTACCTGTCGGCCCAGGGGGCCGCGGCGACCGCGGATGCCGGTGCGGCCGCCGGCCCCGCCCGCTCGGGCGCCAGGGAAGAGCTCGTGCGCGTCTCCGCCGTACGCCGTCAGATTGCCGACCATATGGTCCGCAGCGTGAGCACGTCCCCGCACGCCTGGTCGTTGCGAGAGGTGGATGTGACCCGCCTGGTCGAGTACCGCGACGCGCACCGGGAGGATTTCCAGGCGACGCACGGCTTCCCTCTTTCGTACGTGCCATTTTTCATCCAGATCGTCTGCGACGCCCTCCTGGACAACCCCTACCTGAACTCGAGCTGGACGGACGAGGGCATCGTCCTCAAGCACTACGTCAACATGGGCATGGCGGTGGCGCTGCCGGACACCTTGATCGTCCCGGTGATCCGGGACGCCGACCAGAAGGGCTTCGACGACCTCGCGCATGCCGTCAACGACCTCGCCACACGCGCACGCAACCGCTCGCTCCGTCCCGACGACGTCCGGGGCGGAACGTTCACGCTCAACAACACTGGAGCGCTCGGATCGGTCGCGGGCCAATCCATCATCAACCAACCGCAGGCCGCAATCCTCAGTACCGAGGCCATCAAGAAGCGCCCTGTCGTCGTCGACGATACGGTCGTGATCCGGCCGATGATGAATCTGACGATGTCCTTCGACCATCGCATCATCGATGGGCTCGCGGCCTCCAGGTTCCTCAATCAGGTGCAGCGCGGGATCGAGGAGTGGTCGCCCGCCTCCATCAGGCTCTAACCAGGGAACTCTGCCTACTTATGCACGCCCGCAAGCCCAGCTTGTTCGATGTAATCGGCCGTGACGCGTAGGTAGCGATCGATCGCCTCGGGCTCGGCGGCTCGGCCCATGTGGCCGACGCGGAAGATCCGGCCTCGGAGCTCGCCAAGCCCACCCCCGATGCGGATGCGGTGATTCTTCAGCAGCCATTCGATGTAGTCGCTGACGTCCATGCCCGGCAAACCAAACGATGCGGTCGTCACCGGTGAGGCCACGCTCGTGGGCGACAGCATCTCGAACCCGAGCTCCTCGAGACCGTCGCGGACCCGGTCGCGGGCTGCCGCCAGCCGTCGCCACCGGTTTTCCACGCCCTCCTCCAGCAGCCGGGTGACGGCAAGATCGAATGCCTCGATGACATTGGTTGGCATCGTCGTCGGGTGCGGGTGCCATCCGCCCCACAGCTCGGTATAGCGGCGCCAGGTGGCCAGGTTCAGGTACCAACCGGCCGCCTTTGGGCGGCCGTCGTCAAGGGCCGCGAGGGCGCGCGGACCTGCGGCGACCGGCGCCACACCGATTGCTCCGCCAATACATTTGTTGGCGACGGTGACGCAGAGGTCGGCGCCCCAGGCGTCCATCTCGAAAGGGACGCCTGCAACGGACGAGATGCCATCGACGATCGCCAGCACCCCATGATCGCGCGCTGCACGGCAGATCCCCTCCACTTCATTGAGAATGCCGACCGACGTCTCGTGGTGGACTATGCATACGGCGCGAACTCCAGGATGCTCCGCGAGCGCTGCCCGGACCTGCGCGGCCGTGATCGCCTCGGAGAGGCCAGGGCGGAAGCTATGGACCTGGAGTCGGTTGGCGATCGCGACCTCGGCCATACGGTCGCCGAATAGCCCGTTGCTTGGGATCAAGACCTCATCGCCCGGCGAGAGCACGCTCGAGATGCACATCTCGACTCCAGCGATGCCTGACCCGAAGACCAGGTGAACTTCGCCGGCTGTTTTGAAAACGTCGCGCATGCTCGCCGTAGCGTGTTTGTAGATCTGGGTCCAGGCGTCCCCGTAGTGCGCGCGAACGGATCGCCCAAGCGCCTCGAGGATTTCCTCGTCGACGGACACGGGGCCTGGGATCATCAGGAACTCTCGATCGTCCATCCCGCGACCCGCTAAGCCTCCGCCAACACTTCGCGCGCGACGCGGTAGCCCGACTTGATGGCGCCCTCCATGCCGCCGGGGCCGATTCGGTTGTCGGTGTGCTCCCCGGCAAAGAACAACCGGCCACCGAGTGGAGCGGCAATCAGCGGCAGCACCGAATCCCGCTGGTCGCCGATGGGCGCCCTGACCACGGCGCGGGACCACGGGTCGCGGGTCCAGCTCTTCACCAACCCGAAGAGGCGTTTGATCGGCCGTCCGACGACCGAGCTTATGGTGGCGTCCACTTGGTCCAAGATGTCCTCATCCGTGAGCCCTGATGGCTCTGAATCACCCGCAGCCAGGCCGGAGACGACGATCTTATCGCCACCCTGATGGATGGACTGCTCCATGAAAAAGCCCGGCATTCGATCCGTAAAACAGCCCGCGCCGATTGCTTTCTTGATGAGGTCGCGCTCCGAGTACTGCGCGACGAGCCTGGTCGCATTGCCGTACCTCAGCTGCAAGAGCGCCCTCACCTTCTCAATGGGCAGGACCGGGGCAAAGCCCATCTCTGACACCAGCGGCCCCGGCACGGTGACCACGACCCGGTCGGCACGAAGCGTCTTCTGGTCAGACTCGACGGTCACCCCCGTCGGGCTCCAGCCGACGATCCGCACCGGCTGGTTGAGGTGCACGTCGACTCTGTCCGCCATGGCTCGCGGCAACAGGTCATTGCCACCCTTGATCTTGCGGAAGCCCTCGCCCCAGGAGAGCTCGACGTTCAGCTCCTCAGCGTCGGCGAGCCGGAGCGGAGAAGCCGGCGTGGATTGGGCGATCGCGGCCAGCAGAAGTTCCGCTGCCCCGGAGACGCGTGCCCGCCGCAGCCACTGCGCCACCGACTCGTAGCGTCCTGGGCGCGTCTTGCGGATTGCCACGCGCAGTTCCATGACGAGCTCGGCTGCCGCCTCTCGCTCGAGGCGCCGGCCGCCGAAGATTAGGTCGGGGACGTCAGTCCCGAGACTGAATTCTTCGGTGAGCTCCAGCTCGTACTTTTCACAGAGACCGGCGATTTCATTCTGCCCGTGGTAGATGATCTCGGCGCCGACGTCCGCGAACTGACCATCCGCCAACCCGTGACGCAACGTGAACACCCGGCCTCCTACGCGGTCGCGGGCTTCCAGCACCACCACCTCGTGGCCCGCAGATTGCAGCTCGTTGGCGGCGACGAGGCCCGAGAGCCCGGCCCCGACGACCAGCACCTTCACGGCGCTCAGCTCTCCAGCGTCTTTCTCACCGCCGTCAGGACCCTGTCCAGCGACGGCAGGTAATGGTCCTCGAGCGACGCCGCCGGGAAGGGGACGTCGTATGCCGCCACCCGGGCGACGGGTGCGTCCAGGTCGTAGAAGAGCTGCTCCATGAGCGTGGCGGAAATCTCGGCCCCGAAGCCGGCCGAGAGCGGCGCCTCGTGCACGACCACGCAACGCCCCGTCTTCGCCACCTCGGTGCACAGGGTCTCCACATCGAGGGGCACCAGGGTGCGCAGATCCAGCACCGAAGCCGAGACGCCTTCCTCTTGCAGCCGCTGCGCCGCCCTAAGGCAGAGCTCAACCGCCGCGCTCCAGGCGACCAGCGTGATGTGCTCCCCTTCGCGGGCCACAGCCGCCTTTCCGAACGGCACCGTGTAGGCGCCATCAGGCACTTCCGAACG
>VBHB01000041.1 GCA_005880315.1 Chloroflexota bacterium
TGATCGTGGCCACCCCGTTCATGGCGACGGCCTACGTCGCGATGGGCGTGGTGTTTGGCGATCTCTCGGCGACGTCGACCCGCGGGGTCACGATGGGGATGTACGGAACCGTGCTGTTTCTCGGCCTGGCGGCGGGGCCGCTGGTCTTCGGCCCGGTCGTCCAGAACTACGGCTACGCCGCCGGGTTCACAGCTTGCGCCGCGGTGGCGACTGCTCTCGCGCTGGTGATGGCCGCTTTCCACTCGGAGCCACTGATGCGCCGTGCCGGCGTGAGGATGCCGCCGGCGACTCCCGGGACGTGAGGAACTGATCGATCACCTCGCGATGGCTCGGAAATGCGAGCGGCGGCAGCGAATCGACCGGGAACACTCCGACCTCGAGCATCTCTGAGCCTGCCTTTGGCTCGGCTCCATTGGCCAGACGCGCGGTGTACGCGATGCCGACCATGCTGGGCGCGTCGCTCTTGGGCACGTGATATACGCCGAGGAGAGATGTGAGCTCGACCGCGGCGCTGATCTCCTCGAGGCACTCGCGCATCGCCGCGTCGGCAGGATGCTCATCGTCGTTGACGAATCCGCCGGGTAGGCACCAGAGCCCGTACCCAGGTTCAATTGCGCGGCGGCCAAGCACGACGCCGCCGTCGGCCTCGACCACCACCGCCGACGCAACCTTCGGATCCCGCCACAGGATGAAGTCGTCGTTGGGGCACCCCTGCATCTCGCGGCCTTCGATCATTCGAGGCTCGAGCTCCGCCCCGCACCTCACGCAGTAGTGGCCCACCACCCCAATAGTGCTCCGGATCAAGTCGGCGGGCGCCTCCCCGCGTTGCGGGTGGAGGGGTTGGTCCGCGGAGGGGAGGCGAGCCCCCACCGCGATCTAGACCCTGGTGGAGCTTTAGGCCGGATTTACTCCGGCCGTCCCCCGACGCGTCACCTTCCAGGCGCCTCCCTGCGTTGCGAGTAGAGGGGTTGGTCCGCGGAGGGGACGGAGTCCCCACCGCGACGTCTTATGCGTGCTGCTGCTGCTTCGAGGGGGCTGCCTTCATGTCGGAGACGCGGACCTGGTTCCGGCCGCCCATCTTGGCCGCATATAGCGCCTGGTCGGCGCGCTCGATGAGGCTCGTGAACAAGGCGGCTTCGCTTGTGGCCGCGACGCCGATGCTGATGGTCAACTTCAAAGTACCGGGGAACGTATGAGCGGCAACCTTCGCGCGAATTCGCTCGGCGAGGATGCGGGCGCCGGCGTCGTTCGTCTCATGGAGGACCAGCGCAAACTCCTCGCCGCCGTAACGTGCGCAGACGTCGGACTCACGCGCACCGGTGCTGATGATCGAGGCTAGCTCAGCGAGCACGGCGTCACCGTGAAGGTGGCCGTAGGTGTCGTTGACCTGCTTGAAGTGGTCCAGGTCCACCATCAGGAACGCGATTGGCTTGTGACCGCGCCGCGCCCGCTGCATTTCTTTGAGGAACTGCTGCGCGAGGGCTCGCCGGTTGGGCAATTTGGTGAGCTCGTCGGTGAGCGCGTTCTCCTCCTGCGCCTGGAAGAGCTGCGCGTGCCGGATGGCGATGGCGGCCTGCGACGCGACACCGATCAGAAGGTCGCTGTTGTCTTCGGTCAGCTCTCGCCACGCGTTGAGATAGAGCTCCAGGGCTCCCATGAGCTGGCCCGCCCGCTGGACTGGCACCACCAACACGTGCTGAGGGTGGCCTCCCGCCTCGAGCCCGGGCGCCGATTCCTCGGCGAGGCGGACGACCACGGGACGCATTGCGGCCAGGGCGGAACGAAGCGGCTCTTCAGTGAGCGCGCGGACGCTGCCGCGTGGCCGGTGCGTGAGGCCGTACTGCGCCTGCCGGCGCATCTCCGTCTTGCCGGGTACGACCAGGTACATCGCACCTGCAACGGCGCCCATGATTCGTCCGGCGTGCCGGATGGCGACGTCGAGGACCTCCTCGAGACCCAATGAAGAGTTGACCGCGGAGGCCATCGCCAGGAGCAAGGCGGCGCGGTCCCGGGCGCCACTCTCGTCCTCGAGGGCCTCCTGCAGGCGCCTCGTCATGCCTCGCATGCGCATGAGGGCAATCGTCAGGAGCACCACCGCGATGATGAAAAGCACGGAGGTGATCAGAAGGACAGACGCGATATCCGGCAAAAAACCCTCCCCGGGTTCGAAGTCGTCATAGGTTAACGCCCGGGGCGCAAATCTTGATCCCGCTATACTCGCTCGCGACCTGGAGCCGATCTCTTTCGACGACCTGCCCCTCGGTGGCGAGTGGACCACGCGACGACGAACCATCTCGGAAACTGAAGTCGCGCTCTTTTCCGCGGTCGCCGGCGACTTCTCGCCCCTGGCGATCGACGTCGCCCACGGCGGCGCTCGCTTCGCACCACCCGCCCTCCTGGTCGCCGTGGCGATCGGCCTGGGGACCATGGACATGCCGGTGCCGTCGGTTGCCGAGTGGGAGTGGCTGAACTGGAAGTTCCCCCGGCCGGTGAAGGCCGGCGAGACGATCTACGCCCGCTGGACGCTCACGCAGAAGCGGCCGCCAGTGGGGGGCGCCCCAACGGCCATCGTGGTGTGGCGGGTGGACGTCCACACCGCCGACGGCGCGCTTTGCGCCGAGGGCGAGGTCGGGGCCAGCGTGCGGCGAAAGGCCCAAGGCGCTCGGCCGGCCGCGGCCGACTCCACCAGCGCGCCGGCTCCACCGCCCCGGCGACGTCGCGGCCGCCGGCAGCCTGCCGCCTCGCCGCCGGCCGAGACCCCAGCGGTGGTCGTCGAAGCCACTCCCAACGCGGCCCCCGAGAAAACAGGCGCGCCCAGGCGCCGGCGCAGGCGAAGGTCACGCGCGGGCGCAGGCTCGGGGGCTAACGGACCAGCACCTACGGGCAACCCGGCGCCAGAGGCCGCACCGTCGTCGCCGCCGGCGGCCGCCACCCCGTCTGGCCTGCCCTCGGGCCCTTTGAGCCGAGTGATCAAGCGCCTGCGGCGAACCTAGAGGCGAACCTAGAGGCCGCTAGGCCGGCGGTTCGAGGGCCTCGATGTATTCGATCACGCGACGTGTGAGCTGCGACGGGGTCGAGGCACCACTGGTCACCCCGACTTTCTTGGCTCCCTTCAGCCAGGCCACGTCGAGGTCCTCGAGCCGGTCGACGAGGTAGGCCGGCTTCTGGCCGAGCTTCTTGACGACCTCGACGAGGCGCAGCGAGTTCGAGGAGCGTGGGCTGCCGACCACGATCACCACGTCGACTTCCTTGGCCGCCTCGACCGCGGCCTCCTGCCGCTCCTGGGTGGCTCGGCAGATCTCGTTGTGCACCTCGGCCTGCGGGTAGCGTGACTTGACGCGGCCGATCAGATCCTCCGTGTCCCAGACCGAAAGGGTGGTCTGGCACGTGACTGCGATGCGGTCACCCTGGAGGTCGAGGGCGTCGATGTCCTCAGGTTCCTGGACGAGATGGACCTTGCCGGGCGCCTCGCCGACCACGCCCTCAGGTTCCGGGTGGCCCTTGCGTCCGATGTAAACCACCTCGTAGCCCTTTCGGGCAAGATCTGCGACCAGCTCGTGCGTGCGGACGACATCTGAGCAGGTGGCGTCGATGGCGTTGAGGCCGAGCTCGGCGGCGCGCTGTTTGACCTGGGGGGAGACGCCATGCGCGGTGAAGATGACCGTGCCTTCCTTGATCTGGTTGAGCCCGGCCAGCCGGTCTGGCGGGTCCACCAGGGCGATGCCCTGTGCCTGGAGATCGTCGGTGGCGTGGGTGTTGTGCACGAGCATGCCGAGCATGTGCACCGGCCCGGGGGTCTCCTCGCGGATCTTCTTGGCGATCCGGAACGCATCGACCACGCCGTGGCAGTACCCGCGCGGGGTGATCCTGACGACTTCCATCCACACGAGTCTACGGGGCGGGATTTGATGCCATGATCAGCCCGCGATGGCAGTCGCCACTCTTGTACCGGGGTCGCCTTCGGGACGGGAGGTCCAGGCACGGCAGGTCAGGCGGCGCCGATTTGGCGCGCTGATCCTCGATCTGATCTTCTTCTCGATTGTGTCGCTGGTGGTCAACAACGTCTATGGCGTTACGGTCGTCACATCGGGAGCGCCGATGGCCCCGGGACAGGCGTTTGCGTTCTACACGACGGAAACAACAGTCGGCTGGCCCGTTCTCACCTTGCTCTGGCTGGCCTATTACATCGTCCCCGAGGGGCTCTTCGGTGCCAGCTTGGGCAAGATGGCGTGCGGGCTTTGCGTGGTTCGAGTGGACGGCCGCCCGCTCGGGATTCGCTCGGTGTTCATCCGCAACCTGTTGCGGCTGATCGACGTCCTGCCCGGTTTCTACCTCCTTGGCGGCCTGTTGGTGCTAGGGTCGGCCAAGAGCCAGCGGGTGGGCGACCGATGGGCCGGTACCACGGTCGTGGCGCGAGAGGCAATACTGGCCGACGATCCAAGGACGACTCGGCGCCCATCCCAAGGGACGGGCAGAGGGCTTGGAATCGCTCTGGGTGCGGCAATGCTCTTCACGGTCGCATTCAACTATTTCGGCCGCCCGCCGCTCCTCATCGAAGGCATGTACAACGAGCACCAGCTCTTGGATAGGGGCGTGATCGCATATCGGTTGGGCGCGCCGCAGTGGGGTCTAGGAACCGTGACCTATCCGATAATCGCAGCCGAACGCGACAAGACATGCTCGGGCACGATCACCTTCAACTGGTTGTTGTTCGGCTGGGACGGAAGCCAGGCGCAGTGGTCCTGCACTAGCTGATCCCCGCGAACAGGTCGTCCTCGGGCAGTGCCGACCCCGGTTTGCCTCGCGCGAGCTGGTAGTACTCGGTGCCGAACGCCAGCCGGTAGATCTGGTCGGCCATCGTCGCGAACCATGAGTTGGGATCGTTCTGGCTGACATGGGCGGCGAACGCCTCGCGTTTGCGGTCCACGTAATCACCCACGTCTACCTTCGTCGTCACCAGCTCGTCCGGCGTGCCCACGATCCTGATGCCCGTTTCTTCGCGCCGCGCCTCTTCAGGCATCTGCTCCATGAACTTCTGCATCAACGACCGAGGTATCGCCGTGTAGTAGAGCTTCTTGGGAGTCCATGGCTCGCTCGAGCGCAGCAATGCATCGAGCGCAGCATTGGTCACGAAATGCGCCTTGATGTGGTCCGGGTGGCCGTACACACCGTCCTCCGCGTACGTCACCACGACGTCGGGCTTCTCCTCACGCAGGATCGTGGCGAGCTTGGTCGCCGCTTCGTTGAGAGGAGCCTGGTGGAACGACGCCGGGTTCTCGTTGTCAGCGGTCCCCACCATGCCCGAGTCGCGGTAGTCCAGGAACTCCCCACGGTTGACGCCGAGGATCCGCGATGCGTTCTCGAGCTCTACCGCGCGCACCTCTCCCAAACGTGGGCGCGTTGCCTTCTCGTCCATGTTGTAGATCTCGCCGACCTCGCCCCGCGTGGCGGTGACGAGCACGACACGGTGGCCGTCGGCGCGAGCTTTCATCATCACGCCTCCCGTCGATATAGCCTCATCGTCAGGGTGGGCGTGGACCAGGAGCAGGGTGCTCATGATCGGACCAACAGGTCGGCCAGCTGCTTGATTCCACCGCGGCCCGGGCCGGGGATGGTGCGGTCCGCGGCGGCCTGAACCTCTTCCGGCGAGCCCTCGATCGCCACGCCGAGCCCGGCCCACGCAATCATCGACGCGTCGTTACGACCGTCGCCGACGGCGACCGACTCCGCCTGTGGTATGTCCATACGCTCGCACAGGAACTGCAGGGCCGTCGCCTTGTCGCTCTCGACGCTGGTGAACTCGAGATAGGTCGGCATGGATGTGGCCGCGTTGAGGCGACCCGCCCAACGCCTGCGCGCCTGTGGCAGCAGGGCCTCCAGGACCGCGCTCGCGGCGACGATGACGAGCTTCGGCGTCGTGGGGCCCATCGCCTCATCGAAGTCGCCCACGACGTGGATCTCCATGCCCGCATGCCCGGCATATTCATGCGCCTCGGGGCGGTCGCGCTCGACGAGCAGCTGATCGTCGCGATACGCCTGGATGTGCAGGTTGCGTTCGCGCGCAAAGCGAATCACCTCCATCGCGAGGTCATGCGCAATCCCGTGGTCGAGGATCACATCGCCATTCAGCGCCCGGACCTGAGCGCCCTGGTAGCAGACGATCGGTCCCTCGAGGTTGAGCTTGAGCACCCACGGCAGCGCGCCTGGAAATGGCCGGCCGGTGCATGCAATCACGTCGATGTCTGCCGCGATGATCTTCGCCACCGCTTCGACATCGCGCGGGTCGAGGTTCAGGCGCGCATCGATGATCGTGCCGTCGAGATCGAGGGCCAGCAGGCGATACCTGGTCCCGACTGCTATTTCTTGACCTCGGGGTTGAGCAGGTTCGGCGGCCGGCCGCCCCGAACCGCGGTGGCCATGTTGCGCGCGGCCATCGCCGACATCTCGGATCTTGTGCGCACAGTGGCGCTTGCGATGTGTGGGGCAAGAACGACGTTCGGCAGCGGAATGAGGCCGGGGTGAATCGCCGGCTCGCGCTCGTAAACGTCCAGGCCCGCGCCGGCGATCTTCTTGGAGGTCAGGGCCTCGACCAGTGCCGCCTCGTCGATTACCGGCCCGCGCGAGGTGTTGATGAGAATGGCCGTCTTTTTCATCTGGCCGAACTGCGGCGTGCTCAGCAGGTGTTGCGTCTCCGGCGTCAGAGGCACGTGCACCGACACGAAGTCGGACTCCGCGAGCAGCCTGGGCAGCTCCACCCGTGTCGCGCCGAGCTGCTGCTCGGCATCTGGCGGCAGGCCTTGCGGGTCGTAATACAGGACGCGCATGTTGAAGCCTTTCGCTCGATGCGCCATGCCGCGGCCGATGCGGCCGATACCGACGATGCCGAGGGTGGCGTTGAACACGTCGGCGCCGAGCATCATGTCGATCGCCCAGCCCTTGAACTTGCCCGAGCGGGCGAAATAGTCCGCCTCGACCACGCGACGCGCGGTCGCCATCAACAGCGTGAAGGCGAAGTCAGATGTCGCATCGTCGAGAACGCCCGGCGTGTTCGTGACCATCACCTTGTGCGCGGTCGCGGCCGGCAGGTCGATGTTGTCAAAGCCCACCGCCACGTTGCTCACGATCTTCAGGCCCGGCGTGGACAGCACCCCATCGCGAATCGGATCCATCAGCTGGCTCACAATGCCGACACAACCCTCGGCGGCCTGCCGGATGTAGGCCTCGTCGAGTGGAAGGTCGAGCGAGTATTCGACCACTTCGGCAGCCTCCGCGAGGATCGCTGGACCGGGATCCAGGATGGGGTGCATGAGGAGGATCCGCGGCTTGGGCTTGCTGCTCATGGATTCAACCCCAACTCAGGTGCGATCGGCTTCAGGGCATCGCGGACGATCTCCACGTGCTCGTCGAACGGTATACCGAGGGCCTCCGCTCCTGCCGTGAGCTCCTCGCGATGCACGCCGCGCGCGAAGGCTTTGTCCTTCATCTTCTTGCGAACGGTGCTGGGCTCGACCGCGCTCAGCGATTTGTCGGGCTTGACCAGCGCGCACGCGATGATGAACCCGCACATCTCGTCGACGGCATTGAGCGCCTTGCGGATGTTGGAGTCGCGAGGGACGTCGAGGTAATCGGCGTGCGACGCGATGTCGTCGAGGATGTCGTCGGGCCAGCCTTTCTCGCGCAGCATCTCGATCCCGCGCATCGGGTGCTGCTCTTTGGTCGGGCCCGACTCGTAGTCCCAGTCGTGGATGAGACCAAGAACCGCCCAGCGCTCCTCGTCCTCGCCGAAACGCCGCGCATAAGCACGCATCGCGGCCTCGACGCTGCGCATGTGCCGCCGGAGCTGATCCGACTGCGTCATCGAAGTCACCAGCTCCCAGGCCTCATCGCGGGTCGGTGTCGCGCTCAAATGATCTCCTTCAATGCCGTGAGCAGGCGCTCGTGCTGCTCCCGGGTGCCGATGGTGATGCGGAGCCAGCCCGCGATCGGCTCCCGATCGTAATGCCGGACCAGCACGCGCCGCTCGCGAAGGGCGTCGGCGACCGCTGCAGCCGAGGTGCTCAGAGGCGGCTTGACGAACACGAAGTTGGCGGAGGACGCCGAGTGCTCGAAGCCTTTTTCGCTGAGCTGTGCCTCGAGCCAGGCGCGCTCGGAGACCACGAAGTCGACGATCTTGCGGTGATGGGCATCGTCCTCGATGGCCGCCACGGCGGCGACGATGGCCAGGCGATCCATGTTGTACGAATCCTTCACGGCGTCGAGTGCGGCGATCAGCTCAGGGTTGCCGAGGGCGAAGCCAATGCGCATGCCCGCGAGTGCGTACGACTTCGACATCGTGCGCAGGATGAGGAGGTTGGGGTGATCGCGAATCAGGTCGAGCTGGGAGTCCGGCGCAAAGTCGACGTACGCCTCGTCCACGACAACAACTCCCTGGGACCGCCCCAGCACGTGTTCGACGGACCGTCTGCCGTGGTGTGTGCCGGTCGGCGAATTGGGGTTGACGAGGAACTTGAGTGGCGCCGGGTCCTCGATGAACTCCAGGGTCCATGTCCACCCTTCACCAGTGGGATGGACTGACGGCGACGCCTCGTGCAGGCGGCACAAAGGCTCGAGGAGCGCATATGTAGGAGTCGAGTACGCGACGCGGTCACCGGAGCCGGCGAAGGCGCGGAAGCACACCTCGATCAGGTCGTCGCCGCCGTTGCCGAGCGCAACTTGCGCAGGCTCGAGCCCGAAATGCGTCGCGATCGCTTGGCGCGCCGGTGCGGCATTTGCGCTCGGGTAGAGGCGCAAGGACTCGCCGGCCGCCGCCTTGATGGCTGCGATGACTTTCGGCGATGGCGGTAGCGGCGATTCGTTGGTGTTGAGCTTGACCCAATCCTCGCCGTCAGGCGGCTGCTCGCCCGGCACGTAGGGCTTGTAGCCGTCGAGCGACGTTCTCAGGAAGCTTTTCGACATTCGAGAAGGAAGGTCTCAAAAGCGAGACGCGGGCTGACGTTCTGCTCCAGGTAGCCGAGCGTGTCGTACGAGAGCTCGAGCAGTCGAGCCCACCGGCCCTGCTCCCTGCCGCGGCTGGAGAGCATGCGGCGGCGCAGCTCGATCTGCCAGCTCGCGATGGCGAACAGCGCGGGATCCTCTACTTCGCCTTCGCTTCGGCGCCATGCCATCTGGCTGCCATCAAGCTCGGCGGCCACACGAAGCGGCACGTCGGCCGGCGCCCCGAACACCTCCTCGAGACGCCGCGTCCAGACATCGTGCATCTCGATAACGCCCTCATCGTTGGCGACACGCAGAGCCCACCCGGGCCTTCCGCGCGCGAGGTCCGCGAGCAAATGCGCGCGCCCGGGCTCGACACCGAGACCCAGGAGGAGCTTTTCGATCTCGGGCGCAGGGACAGGATGAAAGAACAGGCGCTGGCATCGCGACACGACGGTGGGCAGTACGACAAAAGGATTGAGGCTCGGGCTCGTGAGCACGATCACGCGGTGCGGATGTGGCTCCTCGAGCGTCTTCAGCAGCACGCCTTGGTCCTGGTCGCGGAGCCGCCCGACATTGGTGACCAGCGCCACTCGCCGGGTGCCGACGGCCGGCTTGAGGTTGAGGAAAGCCTGGAGCGATAGCTCGTGAAACTCCGGCGGCTTGTCCGGCAGCAGCCTGAGCTCGTTGATTGACAGCGCCTTGATACGGTCGTCCTCCCAGTAGTCGGGGTGGCGGTGGAGCGCGGCCTCGGGCAGCAGCGTCGTGGCCAGCGCGCGGGCGGTGGTCGACTTGCCAAGGCCCGCTTCGCCGACGAATAGATAGGCGTGGGCCAGGCGACCGGTATCGATCTGCGATCGGAGCTGATCGAGCGCTCGCGTGTGCCCGGCAACGCCGGCGAACGGATCCCCCACGCTCGGAACTCTACGGCTTCAATCGAATGTCACGCGAACCACTCAAGACCAGAACCCGATGCGGAGCTTGGGGCGGTCCCCGCCGCGTTTAGGGCTTGACCGGTTGGCCGCTCCGCGGAGCGCTTGCAGCTTTGGCTTCACGCTCGCGCGCGAGCCGCTGCGCCCGTCCCTGCAGCCAGACCTCGCGTATGCGCTGGAGCGCTGTGAGGTTGGTGAGGATCGCGAGGAGGAAGACGACGGCGGCGAGAATGACGCCCCCGAAGACCAGCCCGATCACCGTCACCACCACTCGTTCCGGCCGCGCGAACAGGCCGGTCTCGCAAGTGAATCCGAGGCTCTGAGCCCGCGCGCGAACATAGCTCACCAGGAAAGAGCCCGCCAGCGCTGCGCCGGTGGCGATCACGAGCCACTTCTCCAGCGCTCCGCCGGCGCTCACGAAATACGCGATCAAGCCTAGATACATCGCGCCCTCGGAGTACCGGTCGAGGGTCGAATC
>VBHB01000217.1 GCA_005880315.1 Chloroflexota bacterium
AAGCCTCGCCGGCGCGCTCGCGCCAGGCCGGCGCCTGTTCGCCCGCGTCGAGCAGGAACAGCTCCAGTCGTTCGCCCAGGCGCTGCTGGAGGCCCTCGACGATCCCCGTGTCGAAGAAGAGACGTGACGAGAACGGATCGGGCAGGACGAGCCAGACGGGCTGAGCGCGGGCGCTCAACCGTGTTGCGTGGTGCGCAGGGCCACGGCGATGCGATCCGCGAGCGACGACCCGTCGAGCCCGTGGAAGCCAAGCGCCTCGGCCGGCGTGCCGCAGGCGGGCCAGCCTTCGACGCCGAAAACCGTGACCACTCGTCCCGGCAGAGCACGCCGGATCGCGTCGCCGAGAGCGCCGACAGGCGCGTGATCCTCGAGCACGAACACATCCTCGAACGGCTCGGCCGTGTCCGACAGCCAGCCGGCGTCGATGCGGTTCAGCCACGGCATGTTCACGACCTGCAGCCGGTCTCCCAGCAACTCCGCTGCCGTCAGCGCCTCGTGCAGCATCACCGGGCCGTAGGCGCAGAGGAGCGCCGCGTCTCCCTCGCGCAGGATGCTGCCGCGGCCGGGGCTCGTCTCCGGAACGTCGATGCGGCGCGGTGACGGCCCGATCGCAAGCCTGATCGCGACGCTCTCCCGCGCGTCCTCGACGGCCCAGCGGAGCAGGGCGCTCGTCTCCTCGGAGTTGGCGGGCTGGACGATCGCGACATTCGGCAGCGCGGCCAGCAGCGAAACGTCCCGGATGCTCTGGTGCGACTTCCCCGGGCCCGCCGGGATCAGCCCGGCGTAATGCAACGCATAGACGACCTTCGTCCCTTCGCTCGCCTGGTTGTAGATCTGCTCGTTCGCACGCGAGGCGAGAAACGCCGCGAAGGAGTTCACGACCGGGACGAGGCCCTGCCGTGCAAGGCCGGCCGCCATCGAGACGAGATCCTGCTCGGCGATGCCGACCTCGATGAAACGTGAGGGCTGCTCGAGCTCGACTGCGCGGATGCGGCAGTCGGAGGCGAGGTCGGCGTCGAGCACGACGACGTTCGGGCGTCTGGCGACGAGGCGGAGCAATTCCTCGCCGTATGCGGCGGCGACGTACTCGTCGGTCACCCGGCGAGCTGCGATCCCGGACTCCGGCTCCGCGACGTGCTCGTCGAGGGCGGGAACCTGCTCGAGTCGCAGGTCCGGCAGGCGCGCCGCGATGCCCCCGACGAGCTCTGCGTGGGCTCGAGCGAAGGCCTCGTCGTCGGGGGCGCCGGCGTGCCAGCGGTAGGTCCCTCCTCCTTCGCGCAGCGCGGCCGGATGTTCCATGAACGAGACCCCGCGACCCTTGATCGTGCGTGCGATCAGCACTTTCGGAACATCGGCTCGCGCGTCACGCATGCCTGCGAATGCCGCCGCCAGCGCATCGTGGTCGTGCCCGTCGCACTCCTCGACGTGCCACCCGAACGCGTGGAGCTTCGCCCGGAGATCACCGAGCCCGAGGATCTCGTCTGTGCGCTTGTCCGACTGCAGCTCGTTGCAGTCGACGATCGCCCACAGGTTGCCGACGCACTGGTGCGCGGCCGCTGCGAACGCCTCCCAGTTCTGTCCCTCCTGTAGCTCGCCGTCGCCCGTCATGACGGCGACACGGCCCCCACGCTCCAGGAAGGACTTCGCCCAGGCCATCCCGCGACCCTTCGAGAGCCCCATGCCCAGCGAGCCGGAGTTCGCCTCGATGCCCGGAGTGCCGACATCGGGATGCCCGTCGAGCCCCCCGAGCCGCCGCAACCGCAGCAAGCGCTCCGTGGGCACGACGCCGAGCGCATGCAGCGCCGCATAGAGGCCCGGCACGTCGTGGCCCTTCGAAGAGAAGAAGACGTCGCGATCGGGGTGCTCCCAACCCAGCTCCGCGACGTTCAGTTCGCGCCAGAGCAGGTGGACGACGACGTCCAGCGCGCTGAAGCTCGAGCCGAGATGGCCCGACCCCGCCCGTTTCACCGCCGTGAGCGCATTTGCGCGGCACATGTCTGCGAGGAGGCCGAGGTCGGCGGCGCCGGCGCGGTCGAACTCGCTCTTCGGGATCAGCTGAAGGTCGGCCACCGGCCAGACGTTACAGCCGCCATCCGGTCCTCCAGCCGTCCCCCGGCACCGCCCGCACGAGCGAGGACAGCAGCGGAGCCGCCAGGTAAGCGAAGACGACGGCGCAGTACGCCGCCAGCGCCGAGGTCTTCCAGGTCAGCGCCGGGAAATGCACCAGCGGGGAGACCGACCCACGCGGAGAGCGCCAGGATCAGGAGCGTGGCCGCATCGGCTGCCACGGACTCGCCTGCGCGACGGAGCCGGGCGGCGATCAGGAGGGACGCCGGGATCGCGGCGAAGACGAAGAACCTGGGTCCCCACGACACGCCGCCGTACCACGCCCACCACTTGGCGTAGACGAGCACGAGCCCGGCCACGAACAACAGCATCAAGCCGACGACCGGGCGACGCGTATTCCGCCAGAAGCCGAGCAGGAGACCCGGGGTGAAGAACACGAGTCCACGCCCGAATGAGAAGAGAATCGCCAGGACTCCGAGCAGGAACGGGTAGCTGAACCCGGACTTGCCCGAATACGGCAGGAGCGTCCGCGCGCCGTGATCGTGCTCGTAGCCCGTCGTGAGCGGACCCCCGCGACGGATCCACGCCTCCAGCATGATCAGCGCCGCCGCCACGACCGGAACGAGCAGATGACGCAACCGCTTCGTGCGCCGGGCCTCGGCGACCGCGAGGAGCGCAGCTCCGACGAGAGCGGCGGGAGTGTTCACGACCCCGATCACAACCGCGGCCCAGCCGAGCGCCACGCGGCGAAAGACGGTGACCAGCACGATGCCGAGCGTCACGAGCACGGCCGTCAGGACCTCCGCGTTGTAATCGCGCAGGCGGTTCGTCAGCAGCGACGCGAACAGCAGGATGAGAAGTGTTCGGCGGAGCACGCTCCGGTCGACACGGTCGCGGAGCAGCCAGAACAGAATCACCGCGCCGGTGAGGACGACGATCACGTTGAAGTGCGCGGCCCACCATTCGGGCGTGCGAACGACCTCTCCCACCAGCAGCAGGGGCACGGACACGAGCGGCATGACGAGCGAGTACCGGCTGTCCGACAGATGCCCGTGATGCAGCAGGCGTTCGATGGAGGTGAAGCGCGCGAAGTCGTCACCCATCAGGCTGTGCGGGAGCAGCACGAACAGCACGCCGAAGCCGACGACGAGA
>VBHB01000042.1 GCA_005880315.1 Chloroflexota bacterium
TGCACTCGCCTAATTCCGCAGGTTTGGGTCCAAACGTGCGCTTGGCCAGGTTAGACCCGGCGGGTCATGCCCGCCCAGTAAGGTTCGCGCAGCTTGCGTTTGAGCAGCTTGCCCGCGGCATCGCGTGGCAGCTCTTCCACGAAATCGATCGTGCGTGGCTTCTTGTAACCGGCGAGGCGCTCGTCGCAGAACGCGATCAGCTCATCGGCGGTGGCGCTCAGGCCCGGCCGGAGCTGGACAACGCCTTTCACGGACTCGCCCCACTGCTCGTCTGGAACTCCGAAGACGGCGGCGTCCATGACCGCCGGGTGGGCGTGCAACGCCGCCTCGACTTCGGCCGGATAGATGTTGACGCCGCCAGAGATAACCATGTCGACCCGCCGGTCGCAGATGTAGTAGTAGCCCTCGGCGTCCCGGTACGCGACGTCGCCGACGGAGAAGAAGCCGTCGTGGAGGCTCTTGCCGGTCGCATCTGGGCGGAGGTAGTACTCGGCGAGCCAGCCGTTGCGGACCATGAATTCCCCCGGCTCCCCATCTGCGACCTCGCGTCCGTCTGCGCCGACAAGCTTGATCTCCTGCCCAGCCACGGCGGTGCCGCAGGAACCCGGCTTGCGCAGCTGGTCCTCGGGTCGGAGCACGGTGTTGATCCCTGTCTCGGTCGCTCCGTAGAACTCCCAGAGCACCTGGCCGAGGACAGCTTCCGCTCGCACCTTTAGCGCATGAGGACACGGCGCCGCCCCCAGGATCACCGCGCGCAGCGACGAGAGGTCACGCGGCTGTTGCTGCTGGGCATCGACAAGGCGCTGCAGCAACGTCGGCGCGATGAACGTTGTCGTGACCCGGTGACGCTCGATGAGGTCGAGCGCGCCGTCGGCTTCGAATTTCGGCTGGATGACGTTGGTCGCGCCGAGCACCTGGTGCAGCGCGACGAAGAACGCCACGCCGCTGTGGTATCCCGGGCCGCACCACAGGTGCACATCGCGGTGGTCGAGCTCGAAGATCGAGATCACCTGGAGGACGTTCTCGATGTTGACTCCATTCGGCCTCCATGCGCCTTTGGGGTGGCCGGTGGTGCCGGACGTGTAGATCATCGAGGCGCCGAGCCCGCCTGAACCATCGCCTTCGACCGGGCTTTCTGAGGCTGCGCGCATGAGGTGTTCGTAAGACGTCCAGCCATCGGGCACCTTACTTCCGGTGGCGATGTAGTGGCGCTCGCCCTTCAACTCGGGCCGGGCCGCATCGACCACGTCGACATGGTCGGCGTCGGCGCACACGACTCGCGCGCCCGAATCGTTGAGGACGTACGCCACCTCCGACCCACGCAACCGGTAGTTGACCGGAACCACGACCGCGCGCGAGCGCCGGGCACCGTTGGCGATCTCCGAGCCGGAGATCGAGTTGAACGACATGATGGCGATGCGGTCCTGCGGCTCACAGCCGAGTTCGGTGAAGACGTGCGCTGCCCTGTCGGCGCGGCCGCTCAAGGTGGCGAAGTCGACCACGCGATCGCCGAGGATCAGCGCGGGCCGCTCAGGGCTGCCTTCGGCGTGGACGCGGAGAAAATCGATGTCGGCCATCGCTCAATCGTAGGCCGCTCCTATTTCGACGGAGACGCGGCTACGGTCGGACTCGGGGTCGGCGTCGGTGCGTTGCAGGCCCTGTTCGAGGCGAGCCCGAACGTCGACGCGGCGGGCGCGATGCTGCCGGCTATCACGACCCGATACCGGCTGCACCCCCCAAGCAGCTGCCAGCTTTGCGATGGCGTCCAGTGGTGGAACACGACCCCGGCGTCGATCGGCGGGTACTGCTGCAGCACGGCCGGGGTCGCTGCCGCGATGGCCGCTATCGGCGAGGCCTTAGACGAGTCGAACTGCCAGAGGTAGACCTTGGTCTGCGGCCGCGCCGCGAGCGTGTCGGCCGCTGCGGGCAGCTTGGTGGCGTCGAGCAGCGCGTCGACGAACGATTGCGGTCCTTTGTCGGGCTTGACGAGGGCCAGGCTCTTGCCAGCCAGCGGGCCTGACCAGTCGATGCCGGTAACGCCGCCTCCGGTCAAATAGTGAGCCGCGGGCGCGGCGCCATCGGCCCCCGTGGCGCTGTAGACCTGGATCTCGCCGTTGACCGCGAGCGCCAGCTCCTTGATGTCAGGGCTCCATGCCATGGCATCGGCATGGGGCAGCTTCGAGTTGACGTGTCGGGGCGCCGCCGAAGGTCGCGGGCTAGCATGGGTCGGGGTGGCCGCGGATGACGGAGCCGCGGCGGTGCCGCTCGCGGGCGGCGGCGATGCGATCGGGGTGGCGACGTTGATGGGTTCGATCACTGGTCCCTGGTCGGGCAGCGAGATCGCGGCCATGGTGCCGTCGGCGCTGATCGCGATCGGGCCGTCCTCGGGTCCTAAAGTCAGCGGGAATGGATTGAGGACCGCCGCGCTCGGGTTCAGCCAGTACCAGGCTCCGGTGCCGACCGCCCGGACCGCGATCAAGCCATCAGGTCCCGGGGCAGCCCCTTCCGTGAACAGTGCCGCCTGCGTGGGCGGCTTGGCCAGAACTCTCAATGGGGACACCGACCGGGTCAGATCGAACGAGTCGACCTCGTAGTTCGCGCAGCAGCCGACCGTCAGGACGAGGTAGTGCGAGTTGGCGACAAGCCCGAAGGGCCCTTCGCTCTGGAGGTCGGCGGACGCCGCCAGCGGTTCGATGACGCCTGTAAACGGATCGACCCTGAACAGCCAGTCGTACGGGATCACTCCGGCCGAGGTCCGGCGCTCCGCCGGCCGGTCGTCATGGATGGTGAAGTACAGCACGGGGTACGGCAGCCCTGGGACCGGCGCCCAGACGGGACCGGAAGCCCTGAAGGCGCCGCCCGCCGGAAGGGGGGCGACCAGCGTGGATTTGCCGGTGGCCCGGTCCAGAACGCCGACACCGCCGCTGCCGAGGTAGGCGATGAGGCCTCCCGAGAGGGCGCCCTCGACAGGAGTGGGCGTATGTGCGGCCGTGGGGACGCTGCCGCCGCCGCACGCGGTAGCCACAAGGAGGGCGAGCGCCACCACGAGGCGCTTTGTGAAGGAGAATCGCACGTGAGTCGCCGATGTTAACGGGCGCAACCGCTCAGGTGTTACCCGGCGCGAGCCGGCTGCGTTGCGTATTCATGGTCAAAACGGCGCTGGTTGCGCTCGCCGCGGGTATGGCACTCATGGCCTGCGGCAACGTATCGACCTGCGCGTGCGGGGCAGAGCGGGTTTATCCGAGTCCACCCTTGACTCCCGGGCCTGGGTTCGACGCCGTTGTGACCGAGCAAGACACCGTGATCACAATTCACACCGGCGACAAGCTCGAGGTGGTCCTTCACGCCAGGCCAGGCATGACCAACTGGAGCAACGTCCGATCGAGCGACACCACGGTGATGTCGCCGGTCGTCAATCCCGCTGCCACCGCGGCCCGGGGCGTGACGCTTGCCGGTTTCCAGGCTCAGAAGGCGGGCCACGCCATGATCACGGCCTCCGCGGGAGCGGCGTGCTCCCCCGGTCAGGCCTGCCCGCAGTTCGCGGTGCTTTACTCCGTCACTGTGACGGTGACCTAAGAGCCCGCGGCGCGGATCGCTGCGGCGATCGTCTCCAGCTCCGCCCGGCTTGGAGGCTGCTCGTACGTCTTGGGGAAGGTCAGGCCGAAACCGTCACCCGGGTAGCGAGGGATGACGTGGATGTGGAAGTGCGGCACGTCCTGAAACGCAACCTCGCCGTCCATGACGAGCAGGTTCGCGCCGCTCGCGCCCAGGGTTTGCCGGGCCAGCGCCGCCATACGCCGCGCCACCCTGAACGCGCGCATGGCGGAGGTCTCGTTGACGTCCTGCATGAGCACGGCGTGCTCACGGGGCACTACGAGCATGTGGCCGTGCGTGATCGGTTGGATGTCCATGAACGCGATGACGCTGTCGTCTTCGTGGGTCAGGCTCGCCGCGGCCTCGCCCTTGACGATCGCGCAGAAGATGCAGTCTTCGCCCACAGCCGATGCGAAGCTTAAGGGAGCGTTACTCGGACTGCGAACTTGGTTCCGGGGACGCTGCGGGCTCGGGCATCGCCGGGGCTTCGAAGCCGTTGGCGCCGATCTGGGATTCGACCTGCTCTGTGGCTTCTCCGCCGTTGCCGCCCTCGCCGTTGCCGGCCGCCTCGAGCGGCCCCCTCTGGCCCCGCCGGCGCCTGCGCGCCCGGCGGTCTCCGCGATGCGGCCGCGAGAGCCGCTGGACCTGCGAGCGGATGCCGACCCGCTGGCAGGCGGTGACGACCGCGCCTACTCCGGCGACGAGGCCGTCCTCCTTGCAGTGCTCGAAGAGCGGACCGAAAAGCTCCGGTGCGCCACCGATGACCGTCTTGGAGTCGCCGACGATGACGAGCAGCTTCTTCGCACGAGAGATGGCGACGTTGACCCGGTTGGGGTCGTTGAGGAAGCCGATGGCCGCGCGGTCGTTCGAGCGCACGAGGGAGAGGATCACCGCGTCGGACTCTCGGCCTTCGAATGCATCCACCGATTCGATGTCATCCGGCGGGACGATGCCCTTGAGCGAGCCCACGAGCCGGTTCACCTGCGAGTTGTACATGGCGATCACGGCGAGGTGAGCCTTGCGGACCCGCCTGCGGATGATCGACGTGATGTCCTTGCAGAGGGCGACCTCGAACTCGTTCGCGACCGACCGTTGGGCGTCGCGATACTCGTCCTGCGCGCCGGTGTCGACCCACACCAGCTCACGGTCGAAAGGCCACGGCAGCGGCATGCGCGGGTGAGGAGCCTCATGGATGAGCTTGCCGTCATAGAAGAGGTCTGAGACCACCCGCCCGATCGGCTCGCGCATGCGGTACTGGCGCGGCAGCATGATGCGCGACGAGGCGGGGACCCTGTCCCAGATCCAGCCGTAAAAGCTGTCGTCGCGGACGACTTCGTCGAGGGGCTGTTCGATCTTGAAGGTCGACGCCGCCTCTTCCATCACAGGCGGCAGCTGCTTGAGGTCGCCGATCATCACCCAGCGCTTGGCGATGGGCATGAGGGCCAGCGCCTCGTTGGCGCGCACCTTGTTGGCCTCGTCGAGGATCAGCCAGTCGAAGACCTTGAATCGCAGGCGTGAATCGATCGCAAGGCGGTTGCATGTGCCGGCGACCAGGTTGTACGGCTCGAGGTCGTCGCCTTCCACGAGCGTCGGTCGCAGGCGGCGGGGCACCTTGCCGGGCTCGGCGATGCGCGCCTGGCGCACATGTGAGAAGCCGAGCAAGCGCTCCTGGCCGGTATCGACCGCGTCGTTGGAGTGAGACGAGAGGAGGATCGACGCGTTGGGGTTGCGACCGAGGATGCGCCGGATGGATTCCACGATGGCGGTCGTCTTGCCGGTTCCCGGCGGGCCCTGGATCAGGTACAGCTGGCCCGGCCGCATGCCCATGACCCGGGCGACGGCCTCGGCCTGCTCCTCGTTCGGGTCGGGCAGGTGGTGGGCCTTCTTGCCGTCGAGTGTGACCCGAGGCGGGCTGCCCAACCAGCCGGTGTCGGCGAGCTCGGCGGCCAGGGCGCCGGTCCGCGGGCTGCCGATCTGCAGCTGGCGGATGACCGAGCGCTGGGCTTCGAACATCTCCACGCTGGCGGTCGGCAGCACGATGCCTTCGTCCGGCAGCGGGTCGTAGCGACGGAAGCTGACCCACAGGTTGGAGCCCTGGATGCGGTCGAGCGACATGCCGCGGTACTCGGGGAAACCGGCCGACCGCACCGTCAACGAGTCGATGCCTCGATAGATGCGGCCGTCGGCGTCGTCGACCAGGTGAAGGATCGCGCGCACGTACTCGCCGCCGCGCATGTCCTCACCGCACTCGGGACAGTGGATGCCGTTCGAGGTGGGGACCTCGGTCTCGCACTTCGGGCATTCGATCCACTGCTCGGTCGCCTCGTAGCGGCGGACAGCCGCCTCGGCCAGCTTCTCGCGGTAGTCGCGGAGGTGCTCGATGAAGCGCAGGGTCGAGCCGAGGATGGGCAGCGTTTTCGCCTTCTCTCGGAGGACGATCGCCGTGAAGCCCTCCAGGTCCCCGTCCCACTCCTTGACCAGCTGCAGCTCCTGGTAGCCGAGGCGAAGGCGGTTCTTCTCCATCTCGAACTCGCCGTCGAGGTCTTGCCAGTCGGTGATCTCCAGGGCCAGCCCCATAGGCGTCCGGCCCAGCCTTCCCGTCAGGAGCGTTTGGCGGACCTGGCCCATGAACTCGAGCGGCTTGTCGGGCTTGACGATCGTGTAGATGCCGTCAATCGACCGCTGCTCTTCCAGGACCTGGCGGAGGAGCTCGGCCCCGCCGGCGGCCTCCAGGGCGGTGACCTTGGCCGCCGCCGGCGTGCCTGGACGAACACGGATTCCGAGCCGGCCGGCCTGTATCTCCTCGCCCGGAATTTCCGGGTTCCAGAGCAAAAGGACGTCGCCGGGATTGGGCGTGCTCATATCAAGCAGACCTACGGGTCGATGCGCGGGTGAGGCGTGAAATGGGGATCAACTGAGTTCAAAAAGGGGGTCCCCAGGCGGGACCTAGCACCCCAAAGGGCAAGGCTTACGTTAGCACAAAGGCGCACGGGTCTCGAACTTGTATGAGCGCAGGCCAGGGTCCGGACGGCGCCGGCAGCGGTCCTATTGCACTATTGACAGGCCGTGTGGAAGAACCGCCTGAAGCCCTACGACATCCTCAATCCGGACGACGTCGAAGCGATCCACGGGCAGGCGATGAACATCCTGGAGGAGATCGGCGTCGACTTCCTGCACGAGCGCGCCCGGCAGGAGTTCGCCAAGGCGGGCATGAAGGTCGACGACATGCGCGTCAGGTTCGACCGCGATTTCGTGCTCGAGACCGTCGCCAAGACGCCGGCGACCTTCGAGCTGCAAGCCCGTAACCCGGCTCGCTCGGTCGTCCTTGGGGGCGACAATGTGGTCACCGCCCCGGTTTACGGCCCACCTTTCATCACCGACCTGGAGCGGGGGCGGCGCGGGGCCACTATCGAGGACTTCAACAACTTCGACAAGATGGCGCAGGCGATCGACCAGATCCACTGCGCCGGCGGCACCACGGTCGAACCAGAAAACCTCCCGCTCGGCTCCCGCCACCTCGACATGGTGTACTCGCACATCCGCTGGACGGACAAGCCGTTCATGGGCAGCGTCATCTCGTCTGAGAATGCCCGGGACACGATCGAGATGGCGTCGATAGTCTGCGGCGGGCGCGACAAGATCGAGAAGACGCCCGCGGTGCTCAGCCTCATCAACGTCAACAGCCCTCTCCGATATGACGACCGCATGCTGGGCGCGCTCCTGGAGTACTCGGAGGCAGGGCAGCCGGTCATCGTCACGCCCTTCCTGATGGCGGGCGCGATGTCGCCGATGGGCCTGGCGGGCACCGTGGCGCAGCAGACGGCTGAGGCGCTCGCCGGGATCGCGCTCGTGCAGCTGATCCGTCCTGGCACGCCGAGCGTGTATGGGTCGTTTCTGACCAACACGGACATGCAGTCCGGCAGCCCGGCGTTTGGCACGCCCGAGTCGGCGATGGGCATCCTCGCGAGCGCGCAGATGGCGCGCCATTACAACCTTCCGTTTCGAGGTGGCGGCGCCCTGACCTCGTCCAAGGCGCCCGATGCGCAAGCGGCCTACGAGTCGATGATGTGCATGTGGCCGACCATCCTCGGCCGCGTCAACTTCGTGCTGCACGCCGCGGGTTGGCTGGAGAGCGCGCTGCTCGCCTCCTACGAGAAATTCATCATCGACGTCGAGATGCTGCGGATGTTCGAATGGATCCTGGACCGAGGCCTCCCCGTCGACGAGGAGGGCATGGCCATGGATGCACTGCGCGAGGTCGGCCCGGGTGGGCACTTCCTCGGCGCCGAGCACACGCTGCGCAACTACCGCACCGGCTTCTACCGGCCGTGGATATCGTCGACTGAGAACTTCGACCGCTGGAACCGCTTCGGCGCGAGGACCGCTGACGTGGTCGCTGCGGAGAAGTGGAAGCAGGTGCTGGCCGAGTATCCCGACCCCGGCATCGATCCCGGCGTCGATGAGCATCTGCGCGAGTTCATCGCCAGGCGTAAGCAGGAGCTCGGCAACGACTGAGGAGCAGGCGCGAAGGCGCCTCGACTATCTGCTTTCGAAAATCGCGTCGAAAGCGCCGGCCCCGGCGAGCGGATCCGCGGCTGCGGCCGTGGCGGCCACCGCGGCGGCGCTGGTGCAGAAGGTCGCGCTGCTTTCCCGCAAGCACTGGCCGGAGGCAGACGACATACATCGGCGAGCAGAGGAGCTGCGGTTGCACAGCGAAGAGCTCATCGAGAGGGACTCGATGGCGTATCTCGCTTATGTCGACGCGGTGCGCTCCGGCGCGGACGTTGGCGCAGCCGAGGCGGCAACTGTCGACATCCCCCTCGACATCGTGAAGGCCGCCGCCGAGGTCGCCGTACTTGCGGAGCGGTCGGTGTCACAGGGCAACCCGAAGCTGCGAGCCGACGCGGTCGTGGCTGGGATGCTCGCGAGCGCGGCGGCGGATTCGGCGGCGTTCCTGGTCGGGGTCAACCTGGGCGAGACCGACGATGCCCGGCTTGACGAGGCGCAGCGGCTCGCCCGAGAGGCTAGCGCGCGGCTTCGGTCGCCAGGCGCTCGAGGCTCTTCAGGTGGTCCTGGTCGTGGTTGAGCGCGATCCGTAGATAACCGTCCACGGTGAGCTCGCCATATTTCTTGTGCACCCCGACGCGTGTCCGTTCATCGTCGCTGAGACCGCGAACGAAATCGATGAGCCGGCCGCGCGTGTCCGACCACTCGGCGAGCGCGGTATGCAGCGAGATGCCGTCGAAGTCGCGCTGGTCGTTGCTGTAGTACTCGAACTCCGGTCGATCCCCGGCGGCCATGGCCCGGATGCGGGGCTCGAAGCATTCCTTTTCTGTTGCGGCCAGGTGAGCTGCGACGTCTCGAAGGGTCCACGCGCCGACCCGTGCGGGGACGTCCTCCGCCACGAGCTGAGTCATCGCGATCACCAGCTGCTGGCTTGCCTTGAGCTCTTCGAGCAGCTTCTCGCTCACTGCGACGCCTCGGGATTCATCAGGCGAGCGCGGGGGTGGGCGCGATCGAGCTCTGTCACCACCGCCGCCAGCACCTCGTCAGGCGAACCTGCTCTCTCCTCGGTCGGGCCCCACCGCCAGCCCTCGAGGTACGAGTCCATGTCGGTCGAGCCGTCCCTCATCGCGAAAGCGTCGATCGCGACCTGGAACCGGCTGGGCATCATGCACTTGACGTGGGCATCGCCCTCCCAGGCCTTGACCTGGGAAGGAATGTGCTTCCAGTACATGACTTGATAGGAAGCCAACGAACTTAGACGGCCATCAGGTCGGCCAAGCGTGATTCGAGCTCGCCGAGGCCGACGTCATTGATCTCGAGGGGCAGGCCGAGATAGGTCGCGATCTCCTCAGCCTTGATCGCGAGCCGAGGATTGGGAACCTGGCGTAGATAAAGCACCGCTTCATAGTTGCCGAAGAGCATCTCCTTGAGCTCTGGGTAGCGGTCCAGGCCGAGCCCGCGCACAACCGCACGCTCGAAGTTGCGGACCAGCCAGTCGGTGAGGAAGAACGTGCCCGGGCGCTCATCGCTCACGCGCGCGAAGAGGTCCGCGCCCGCCAGCATCTCGTAGCAGTGCGGGCCTTTGACGCGGGCGGCGCCGAACTCGTCGAGGATGGGCTCGAGGCGCCCGGTGGTTCCGCAGTCGCCGTAAACCACGACCAGATGCTCGTAGCGCGGACGCAGCGCGTGCAGCCGCTCCCGAAGCTCGTCGACGATGCGATTCGGGTATAGGTGCAGCATTGCGGAGACGCCATAGATGTCGACGTCCCAGCCTCGCCGGTCGACGATGTCCTTCACCTCTTTGCCGAGCGCGCCACAGATCACAAAAGCCGTGCTCATGAAACCAGCTCCAGGTGAGGGAAGCCGAGGACCGAGACGAATGCGTCGTTGAAGTCGGAGCGCCCGGACAGCTCCACATATTCGATGCGCGCCGGGAGCTCGAACGCCACCTGGCGCTCGCGATACGAGAGCAGTGCGATCTTGGCGCCCTCGCCGGCCGAGTTGCCGACGGCGATGATCTTGTCCACGTCGACGGGCGGCACCAGGCCGATGATCTTGGCGCTCTCCGGGTTCAGGTATGACCCGAAGGAGCCGCCGAGGAAGATCTCATCGAGGTCCGAAGCTTGCACGCCCAGGATGTCCATGAGCACCTTGATGCCGGTCGCGATCGAGCCCTTGGCGAACTGCAGCTCGCGCACGTCGCGCTGGGTGAGATAGACGCCCTCGGCGAGCAGGAACGCGCGCACCCCTTCGACTTCGATCAGGCGATCCGACAGCGGGTGGTCGGGCACGTCCGCCGCGGAAAGCATGCGGCCCGAATGGTTGAGCAGGCCCACGGTGAGGAGCTGCGCCACCGCGTCGACCAGTCCTGAACCGCAGAGGCCCTGCGCCGGCACATCACCGCCGATCACCTGCAGCTCGATCCGGTCGCTGAGCTGCACGCCTTCGATCGCTCCATCGGTGGCGCGCATACCGCACTTGATCTGGCTGCCCTCGAACGCGGGTCCCGCCGGTGCGGCTGTCGCCAGGGTGCGCTGGCTGCTGCCGATCACGATCTCGCCGTTGGTACCGACGTCGACGAACACGCGCAGCTTGTCTTCGCGCGCGATGCCTGTCGCGAGTGCACCGGACACGATGTCGGCGCCCACGTAGGCGCCCAGCGCGGGCAGGGTCTGCACGTATCCGGCGGGATGAATGCGGAGCCCGACCTCTTTCGCCGGGACGCTGAGGGC
>VBHB01000218.1:0-353 GCA_005880315.1 Chloroflexota bacterium
GCTGGTACCGTTTGATGTCTGCTAACAAGGGAAGGAGACCAGGCCATCATGCGTAGGTCATCCCGGGTGCCCAACCTCGATCTTGACGACGAGGCTCGGGCAAACCTGCGGAAGGTGTTGGAAGAACAACACCATCCGACTGCTGCACAAAACAACCTGGCACGGCAGAGGCGAGCCCTCCGAGCAGCCCGAACACATGAGTCGGAAGTAGTAGCCCACTAGGCCGCCAATGGCGGCTGTTTCCGACTACCTCTTAGAGCCCCGGCCCCTCGACGAAGCGGAGCAGAACTGGATTCAGCAATTCGCCGCAGGCGAGGAGTGGTGGTCACACGAAGTAACCGACTTCCTTCGCC
>VBHB01000218.1:383-3225 GCA_005880315.1 Chloroflexota bacterium
GCCTGTTGGCGACTGGCTTGGGGGACAGCGTTTTGCTGCCCTCAAGCACACCTGCCCGGGTGCCCGCGGTCGTAATTCCGTACATGGCGGTCGACCGACGTTACCGCCGGGCGGGGCACTTTGGCCAAGAGATCCACCTGCAGCTACTTGAGGCGATTAGCACGTCTTGGGCTGCGACCCGCCTCGTTTATTTGGAGTGCTGGGAAGAAAATGAGGCCGGGGTCGCATTTTGGCATCGAATGGGGTATGTGACCTTCCATCGGTTCCAGTCGAAGCGACCGGACAACGGTGACAAAGCCTGGCTGCTCCGCATGGTGTACGACCGCTTTGCGGTACGAGCGGAGCCGTAGCCGGCGCGATCAGCATCCCGAATGGTGCCCCGCGAGGGACTCGAACCCCCGACACTCTGCTTAGAAGGTCGATGCTCTATCCAGCTGAGCTAGCGGGGCGAGGCCGCCATTCCGGAGAGAATACGCGTGGGGGTGATGGTGCATGGCTGACACGATGAAGCGGCTGAAGGCGATCCTGGCCGAGGTCACGGATATCCAGCGCGCCGGCGCGGTGCTGGATTGGGACCAGGAGACCTACATGCCGCCGGGCGGGATCCAGAATCGCGCCGACCAGGCGTCAACCTTGAGCGAGGTCGCCCACCGGCGCTTTACGTCGGACGAGGTCGGCCTGCTGCTCGAGGAAGCAGAAACCGAGGTTGCCAACGAGCCTTTCGATTCCGACGACGCCAGCATCGTGCGCGTCGCCCGGCGCGACTACGAGCTGGATCGCAAGCTCCCCCCGGAGCTCGTGGCCGAGATTGCGCATGCAGGGTCCGCCGCGCGGCCCCACTGGCAGCGGGCGCGCAAGGAGGCCAAGTTCGAGATCTTCGCCCCGTACCTGCAGAGGGCTGTGGAGCTCAACCAGCGGATGGCCGAGGCGCTTGGATACGACAAGCGGCCCTACGACGCGCTCCTCAACCGCACCGAGCCGGGCTTGACCACCGACCAGCTCGAGGCGATGTTCGAAGAGCTGCGGACCGCGATCGTCCCACTGGTGGCGGGCATCGCGCGTCATGCCGACGCCGTCGACGACAGCGTGCTCCACCGCGGGTTCGACACCGACAAGCAGGTGCAGTACGCGCTCGACACCGTCGTCAAGCTCGGTTACGACCTCGAGCGCGGACGGCAGGACATCTCCACGCATCCCTTCAGCATCGCGTTCGGTCCCGGGGACGTCCGGATCACCACGCGGGTCAATCGCGACTTCTTCAACGAGTGTCTCTTCGGCTCGATTCACGAAGCGGGACACGGGATGTACTTCCAGGGCATCGGGCGCAACATCGACCGCACGCCGTTGTGGGATGGCGCGTCACCGGGAGTGCACGAGTCGCAGTCGCGCCTGTGGGAGAACCTGGTCGGGCGCAGCCTTCCCTTCTGGAACCACTTCTTCCCCTCTTTGCGGGAGACGTTCCCCGAGCCGCTTCGCGGCGTCGACGCCGAGGGTTTCTATCGCGCTGTCAACAAGTCATACCCGTCGTTCATCCGGGTCGAAGCCGATGAGGTGACCTACAACCTCCATGTGCTCCTGCGGTTCGAGCTCGAGAACGACATGCTCGAGGGGAAGCTGAAGGTGAACGACGTGCCCGAGGCGTGGAACGAGCTCTTCAAGTCGTACTTCGGTCTCGACGTGCCCAACGATCGCGAGGGCGCGCTGCAGGACATCCACTGGTCGTTCATCGGCTTCGCCGAGTTCCCGGGCTACACGCTAGGCAACATCATCGGCGCGCAGTTCATGGAGAAGATTCGCGCCGAGATGCCCGACCTCGATTCTCAGATCGGTCGTGGAGAGTTCGGACCGCTTCTGCGCTGGCTGCAGGAGAACGTGTACCAGCACGGCCGCAAGTTCACGCCCAACGAGCTCGTCGAGCGAGTCACCGGGCAGCCGATCTCGCCCAAGCCGTGGATCGCCTACGTGCGCAAGAAGTTCGGCGCGCTGTACGACCTGGAGCCGGTGAAGGCCTAGCTGAGGAAGAAGGAGTCGTGGTCTTGCCTCCCCACCGTGTGGGGAGGTCGGCCAGCTCGCGTAGCGAGCTCGCCGGGTGGGGCGATGGGACCAAGGTACAGCGAAAAGGCAGTTGGGGTAGAGCTTGGGCGGCCGAAGGAGACGCATGGCCACAGCCCATGTTGGGCCGACGCTGCCTAACGAGTGCCTTTGACGGCCGGCCCGCCCAGCTTCGCCGCCATCAGTTGACCCAGCTCGGCCAGCGGGCGCCGGTAAGGAGCCAATCTCCCCCAGGTACCGTCTGGGTTGAACGGGAACCTCAGGTGTCCGCGATACGGCGGGATGATCTGGGCGATCTCCTGTGATGCGATGACGAGACATTCGCCCCGAAAAGTCTTCGCATCGCGGTCCCATGCAACTCCCACCACCCATGTGGTCGGGCTCGGGCGAAAGCTGGCCAGGTCGATGTCGATCGTCTCGAATGGATGCCGGCGGTCGACTCCGATCGTCTTGACCTGGATCCCGAGCACCTGCCGCGACTGCTCGTGCAACACGACGATCTCGGCCGTCTCCAGGTCCGGAAATGCCCGATAGATGTTGAGGTCATCGACGTCGGCGAGCCGGCGGGTGACCTCGATCTCTCCGCGGAACCCGGTCGACCGCGCGATTGCGCCGCGCATGCGCGGCGGCATCGCCACGCCCGCAGCGGGTTCCACGCCGGCGAGCAGCGCCTCAGATAGCCGTTCTCGCGGGTAGACGTGATCGGCCCACCGGCTCTTGCGACCCGGCACGAAGGACACCTGAGCCGCAAAGACCGGCTTGCCGCGGACGTTACTTCGAACCGCCAGCC
>VBHB01000001.1 GCA_005880315.1 Chloroflexota bacterium
CGTGGTGGTCATCAGCGCCCGCCACGCCGCCGGCTTCCGAGGCCTCACCGCCACCAGCCTCGTCTCAATCTCGGTTGAGCCGCCGATGGTCCTCGTCGGGCTCGAGCGTGTGACCTTGACGCGCAATGCGGTCGTGGAGGGGAAAGCCTTCAACGTGAGCGTCCTGACGCGCTCGCAGGAGTTCGTCGCCGAGCGCTTCGCCGGTCGCGCGCCCGCGGTCGCGGCCGCCTGGAACGACGTTCCCCACCACATTGGCGCCAACGGCATCCCGCTCATCGACGGCTGCGCAGCCTGGCTCGAATGCCGGCTCGTGCAGGTGCACGAGGCCGGCGACCACGATATCTGCGTGGGCGAGGTCGAGAGCGCGGTCCGGGGCGCCGGTGAGCCCCTCATCCTTTGGGATCGCTCCTTCTGGACCCTCCGCTAGTACGGGAGGTCGTCCTCTTCCATGCCGAAGTGGTGGCCGACCTCGTGCAGGATGGTTCGCCGGACCTCCTCCACCAGCGCGTCCATCGAATCGGCGGCCAGCTCGTGCGAGCGCTTGAAGAGCGTGACCCGCTCCGGCATGCCTTCACCGGCGCCGAGCGCCGTCGCCCCTTCGTACAACCCCATCAAGCCCTCCTTCGAGCCTTCCTCGATGATGAAGATCGTGTTCTGGAGGTACGGCTTGAACTCGTCCGGGATGGAATCCACCGCGGCCTGCGCCGCGGCCTCGAACTGCGCCATGCTCACGTGCACAAGTAGATGATCGGAGATTGGCAATGAACGAGATCGAAAGTGTCACCGTGGTCGGCGCCGGGACGATGGGCTCGCAGATCGCCCTGCAGACCGCGCTGGCCGGCCGCTATCAGGTCACGCTCGTCGACGCGGTCGCGGGCCAGCTCGACCGCGCACGCGCCCAGAACCGAAAGCTTGTCGATCGCGCGGTGGAGAAGGGCAGGCTGACGAAAGAGCGCGCCGACGCGGCGCTCGATCGCATCACCGCCAGCAATGACGTCGAAAAAGCTGCAGCCAAGGCCGACCTCGTCATCGAGGCGGTCATCGAGGACTTCGAAACCAAGAAGGCCGTTTTCACGGCGTTAGGAAGCGCGGCCGGCCATGACGCCATCCTTGCCAGCAACTCGAGCACCATCGCCATCAGCCGCCTGGCCGACATCACCGGCAATCCGGCACGCTGCTGCAACATGCACTTCTTCCACCCGGTGACAGTCATGCAGCTGTGTGAGGTCGTTAAGGGACCGAAAACTTCGGACGCCACCGTCAAGGCGGCGACCGACTTCGTGCGCAGCATCGATCGCACGCCGGTGGTGCTGAACAAAGAGATATGGGGCTTCATCGTCAACCGCATTCTGTTCGCCGCTTCGGAAGAGGCGATGCACCTCCTCGAAGGCGGCTACGCGAGCGCCGAGGACATCGACATCGCCGTGCAGAAAGGGCTCAACTGGCCGATGGGGCCATTCCATCTGCTCGACTTCAGCGGCCTCGACATCTTCTATGGAGCGATGCAGGACCGCCACCGGCAGGGCGAGGGCGGCGATGCGCCTGAGGTGCTGCGCAAGCTGGTCGAAGCCGGGGATCTCGGCCGCAAGACGGGCAAGGGCTTCTTCGAATACGAGAAATAGGCGCCGGGGGCAGAATTGATTCGCCCCCGTAGCCCAATGGCAGAGGCAGCCGGCTTAAACCCGGTCCAGCGCGGGTTCGACCCCCGCCGGGGGTACACCCCACTAAAATCTGTTAAGTGCCGCTCCACCTCGAAGAGGATCCGGACGAGCCTGACGAGCCCGACCAGCCCGGAGCGCCCGGCGACGGTCAGGTTTCGACAAGCCACATTCCCTCGGTGGGATTGCCCAGCCGCGAGTGGGAGTACGCCACACGGGTGCTCACCGTGGCGCAGGTTGTCGACGGCACGAGCCTGGTAAAGGCTCTTAAAGAAGCTGGGGCCGATGGCTGGGAGCTGGCTGACGTGGTCGACGGGGGGGAGAAGCGAGTGCTCCTGATGAGGAGACCGAAGCGTTCGTCACAAGAGGCGAGACGCGTCGGATTCGCACCTCCCACACACAACTGACCGGGCCGTCGCCGCGGCGTAAGCGGCGCGTGCTGGTCGTCGAGGACGACGCGCCGATACGCACGCTTGTCGCCGAGGTGGTGCGACTGCAGGGCCACGAGGTGCTCGAAGCCGCCAATGGAGCGCAGGCTATCGAGCTGGCGGCGAGCGGCCAGCCTGACCTCGTGCTCGTCGACTGGGTATTGCCGGACATCAGCGGCACCGAGGTCATCCTGGAGCTGCGCCGGCAAGGGCTCACCGGTCCGGTGGTGATGCTGACCGCGCGTTCGGCCAAGATGGACGAGGTTGTCGGTCTGGAGGTTGGCGCCGACGACTACATCACCAAGCCATTCGATTCCCGAATCCTGGCTGCCCGCATCAACGCCCACCTCCGCCGCGCCGCGCTGGCTGAATCAGGCGGGGGGCGCGAGGGCCTGCTGACGGTGGGCGCATTGCAGATCGACAATGCCGCCCGCCGGCTCAAGCTTGGCGAAGACGAGATCCCTCTCACCATGACCGAGTTCAACCTGCTTGCGGTGCTGGCAGCCAACCCGGAGCGGGTGCTCACGCGGGCGCAGCTGCGGGACAAGGTGTGGGGCTACCCACACGACCTCGACGACCACTCCGTCGACCCACACGTGCAGCGCCTGCGCCGCAAGCTCTCTGATTATTCGAACAGCGGAGTCACACTCGAAGCCGTCCCGGGCCTGGGTTACCGTCTGTCGGTCCGGCCCGTTTCAGAGTAGGTGGATAGACGAGGCGATCCGCGGCCGATCGGAATCTTCGATTCCGGGGTGGGCGGGCTCACCGTGCTCAGGGCCATTCGCGAGCGGCTGCCGATGGAGCCGACCATCTATGTCGCCGACCTCCTGCATTTCCCATACGGCCCGCGCTTTCAGGACGAGGTTCGCGGCTTTGCGATCGACATCATCCGCTACCTCGAAAGCCGTGACGTCAAGCTCGTCGTCATCGCATGCAACACCGCGACAGCGGCCGCGCTCAATCACGCTCGTGAGCTCTTCGAAGTCCCTATCGTCGGCGTGATCAGTCCAGGCGCGCAGGCCGCGGTCGAGACGACCAAGAACAATCGCGTCGGCGTCATCTCGACCGAGGGCACGATGCGCAGCCAGGAATACCTTCACGCGATCAAGGAGATCGACCCGATGGTCGGCGTGTACCAGAAGGCCTGCCCGGAGCTGGTCGACATCGTGGAGGCCGGCGAAGCAGACTCGCCGCGCGCCGAGGAAGTGCTGAAGCGCGACCTCGAGGACATCGTCCGTCTTGGCGCCGACACTCTGGTGCTTGGGTGTACGCACTACCCGCTGCTCAAGCCGGCCATCAACCGCGTCTATCCCGGCCGCTTCGCGCTTGTCGACTCGGCCACGACCACGGCCGCCAAGGTTGAGCGCCACCTCGACCACTCGCGCCTGCGCGCCGACGGGCCTGCTCCGCACCACGAGATTTTGGTTACGGCGGTCCCGCAACAGTTCGACCAGGTCGCCGCCAACATCTTCGGTGAGGGCGTCCGCGCGCAGGAGGTTCAGCTCTGGGAGAAGCAGACCACATAGAGGACGCGTCCAATCTCTTTGGACCAGTCGCCGCCGACCTCGCCGCCATCGAGTCCGGCCTGCGGGCGCTGATCGCGGCGGACCCCGATGTCGTCTCGGCTCCGATGGCCGACCTCTTTGCCGCCGGTGGTAAGCGCATCCGCCCGGCACTCGTCCTGCTGGCGGCCAGGATCGGCACGTACGACCTCGAACGCCTGACTCCCGCTGCGATGGCGGTTGAGCTGACGCATGCCGCCACCCTGGTGCACGACGACGTCATCGACCGCGCCACGGTGAGGCGCGGGCGCCCGACCGTCGCCGCCCGCCTCGGCGATGAGCCGGCCATCGTGGTCGGGGACTTCTACTTCGCCAAGGCTTACGAGCAGGCCGCAAACACGGAGTCGCCTGAGGTAGTGACCATCCTGGCCGATGCGGTGATGAAGATTTGTGCGGGGGAGGTGCGGCAGCAGGGGATCCGCCATCAGTACACAACGACGCTCGACGAGTACATGCCGCGCATCGAAGCCAAAACCGCGACGCTGCTCGCGGCATGCTGCGACATCGGTGCCCTCCTTGGCGGCATCGACCCCGACGCACGCGCGCATCTGCGCGCCTACGGCCGCCTGCTCGGTCTCGCATTTCAGATCGCCGATGACGTGCTCGACTACACAGGTAGCGAGCACGAGGTCGGAAAGCCTATCGGCCACGACATCGCAGAAGGATTCGCGACGCTCCCGCTCATGCTCGCGATGGAGGAGCCATCGGTGGCCGGCCGCCTGACACCTCTACTTCGTGCCGGACACAAGGTGAATGCGGAGAACTCGGTGCAGGTCGTGGCGCTCGTGCGCGAGTCGACAGGACCTCAACGTGCGCTCGAACGCGCGCGCTCATTGGCCGCCGATGCGCGGCGCGAGCTCGATTCGATCGATGGGGGCGAGGCCACAAAAACGCTGTCGGCGCTCACCACCTACGTGGTAACTCGAAAGCTCTAACCTCTTCTTCGTGGGACCCGTCAGCAGGGTCAGGCTCGTCGGTGTCGGTCCCGGACACCCAGGCCTGGCCACGGTGCAGGCTGTCGAAGCAATCAAGGAAGCCGACATCGTCCGCCATAGCGATGGCTGCGGGGTGGGACTGCTTCATCACGCGCGCCCTGGCGCCGATGTCGGTCCACTCGAATCTGCCGACGAGGTCGTGCGCCTCGCGCGAACGGGCCGCAATGTCACGGTGCTTTACCCCGGGAATCCTTATGCGTTTTCAAACGGCAGCGAGATGGCCGAGCGGCTGTATCGCGCCGGCGTCGACTTCGAAGCAGTGCCCGGCCTCGTTCTCGAGCTCGCCGCGCCGGTGATGAGCGGCATCCCGCTCACGATCGAGGGCCGTGCCGCGTCGATCGGCTTCGGGCTCGTCAAGGGCGCGGAAACGGTGGTGCTGAGGCTCGCATCGGGCTGGTGGGAATCGGGCATCACCGCGCTCCTGGCCGACGGCAGAACGCCGGAGACGCCGGCGGCGCTGATCCTCAACGCCGGCCAGCCCGGGCAGCACCGCGTCGGCGCCCCGCTTGGCGAGCTCGCCCGCAAAGCCGCCACTTATGGCCTGCGCGGAGACGCGCTGCTCGTCCTGGGGCCGGGCGTCGAGATGTCCGACCAGTTCGACACCATGGCGAAGCGCCCCCTGCACGGCCGGCGAATCCTGATCACGCGCGCGCAGCACCAGGTCGATCCGCTGCGACGGGAGCTCGTCGACATGGGCGCCGCCGTGGTCGAGATCCCCACGATCGAGGTCCGTGCGATGCCCACCGACGATCGCGTCCGCAAGGCGATCGCCAACCTGGGGAGAACAGCGCTCGTCATCTTCGCCTCGGCCAATGCGGTCGTCATCTTTTTCAAAATGCTGGTGGAAACCGGCGCAGACGCCCGCGCCTTTCATGCCTCGAAGCTGTGCGCGATTGGCAAGGAGACGTCCGAGATGCTCGAGAATCACGGCCTGCGCCCTGAGCTCGTGACCTCGGAGTACACGGCGGAAGGGCTGGCCAAGGCGCTGGAGGGCTGGGAGATGGAGGGCATGCGCGTCCTCGTGCCTCGAGCAGAGGTTGCGCGTGACGCTTTACCATCGCTGCTCGCAATGCGCGGCGCCGAAGTTGAAATCCTTCCCGTTTACCAGGCAATGTGCCCAGCTGCGGCTGGGCCGGCCCTCATGCGCCTTTTCGGAGCGGAGGGCGTGGACGTGATCAGCTTCACGAGCTCATCCACGGTCGCCAACTTCGTGCGCGCGTTTCCAGACGACCGGCTGCCCGCGGTGCTCGGCGACGCCGAGGTCGCCTGTATGGGACCTGTGACAGCGGACACGGCGCGCAAGCTCGGGCTGCGCGTAGACATCGTGGCTCGCGAGTACACGACGCACGGCCTCGTACAGGCCATCGTCGAGGCGGCGGCGAGACGATGAGCAAGTCGAAGCGCCGTATCGAAAACCGCCGCGCTGCGGTGGACGCTGTTCCAAGCCCAGACGCCGATGCGGTCGAGGTCCCGGAGGCATGGAAGAAGCGCCCATGGGTGCCCTACCTGATCATGGCCATCGTCATCGCCGCCGTTCTCGGGTCGGGCCTGGCGCTGCAGCAAGCGGTCACGCAACCGCGCGCTCAGGCGCTCGCCAATTGCAAGACATCGACCGCCGTGGGTGTGCACGCGTTCATCGCGGCGCAACCGATCTGCATCATTCCCAATCACAAGTACACCGCCACTCTCAATACGACCCAGGGCAAGATCGTCATCGAGCTGCTGCCCGACACCGCACCGGTGACCGTCAACAACTTCATCGTCCTGGCCCTCAACGGCTACTACAACGGCAGCTCTTTCTGGGACAGCGAGGATTGGGTCGTCCAGGCCGGCGACCCCAACGGCAACGGGACCGGCGGCCCCGGCTATAACCTGCCCGAAGAGCCGGCGTCCTTCCTCAAGTGGAACCCGGGCTCGGTGGGGATGGCGCGAATCCCCGGCGGTCCGATCAACGGCAGCCAGTTCTTCATCGTCAAGGGCGCCTGGCCCGGAGCTGGGCCGACGGCGACATACAACCGGTTCGGGACAGTGGTGGCTGGAAACGACAAGCTCCAGGCGATCACGTCGACGGACAAGATCAACTCGATCACGATTGCGGTGACCTGAGACAAGGCTGATCGTCCCTTTACAGACGGCGGACTATAATCCGGCTGATGCCCATACACCCGTTCTGGATCATCGCGATCGTGGTCGTCGTGCTCATCGTTTTCGGGCCTGGGCGCTTGCCCGAGCTCGGGGGCGCCATCGGCAAGGCCATGCGCGAGTTCCGCAAGGCAACGTCGGAGCTGACGAGCGAGGTCACCCACTCGACCCAGCCCGCACCGCCCGCGCAGCCAGCTGCCACACCGCCTGCCCCGCCGGCGCCCACCGAGAGCACCCCTTCGCAGGGCTCGGAGTCAGCCTCTCCGTCCAACCGCTGAGGCTCGTCCCGTGGCGATCCTAGACAGAGTCCTTAGGCGCGCGCCCCGACCCGACGCACCTGTCGAGGAACAGCGCATGTCCGTGATCGAGCACCTCGAGGCGCTCAGGCGGATGCTCATCGTGATCCTCGTCGCGTGGGGGATAACGACGATCGCCGGGTTTGTCGTCTCGGGTCAGGTGGTCGAATGGCTCGTCAGCAGAGCCGGGCTCGGGCATGCGGTCTATCTGGGCCCGGGCAGCTTCGTGCTCACTCGCCTCCAGGTCGCCATCTACATCGGTTTCATCATTGCGGCGCCGGTCGTGATCCAGCAGATCTGGTGGTTCGTGAGCCCGGGTTTGCACCGGAACGAGCGGAAGCTGACGCTGCCGCTGATCGTCGCGACCATCTTCTTTTTCGGCCTTGGCGTGGCCGCGGCGCTGTATGCGCTGCCTCTGTACATTCGCGTTCTCAACTCCTTTGCTCCCACCAACGTCACGTACCTCGCGGACGTTGCACAGCTCGTCGGGTTCATCCTGCTCATGGTCATCGGCTTCGGGGTCGTGTTCGAGCTGCCGGTCGTGCTCGTGGTGCTGGGACTTTTGGGCATTGTCCGCTCGCGATGGCTGTACAAGAACCGCATCTGGTGGTTTGTGGGCCTCGCCCTGGTCGCTAACTTCTTGACCCCTGGCGTCGACCCGCTGACGCCGCTGCTCATGTTCGTGCCGCTGTATATCTTTTTCGAGATGAGCGCACTGGTCCTCAAACTGAGCGGTCGATGAGCGCTCCCACCACCGTGAAATCGCGACCGGACGGGCGCCAACCCGACCAGCTTCGCCCGCTGAAGATCGAGCTGGGCGTCAACGTCCACGCCGAGGGCTCATGCCTGATCGAGATGGGGAGGACGCGCGTGTGGATTACCGCCAGCGTCGAGGATCGCGTGCCGGCGCACCGGCGCGGCAGCGGTCAGGGCTGGATCACGGCCGAATACTCGATGCTGCCCCGGTCGACCCATGACCGGGGTACGCGCGAAGCAATTCAGGGCCGCATTGGCGGTAGGACCCATGAGATCCAACGGTTGATCGGTCGATCTCTGCGCGCCGCTGTCGACATGGGCAAGATCGGCGAGCGCACCATCACCCTCGATTGCGATGTGCTGCAGGCGGACGGAGGCACGCGCACCGCGTCTATCACCGGTGCCTTCTGCGCGCTGTACATGGCGGTCAAGCGCATGAAGGACGTACGCATGGTGAGCGAGCTTCCGGTCCGGCAGTACCTCGCTGCCGTGAGCTGCGGCATCGTCGAAGGCACACCGATGCTGGACCTCGACTACACCGAAGACTTCCAGGCCTCGACGGACCTGAACTGCGTCATGGTCGAGGACGGCCGACTGGTGGAGCTGCAGGCGACTGCGGAAGGCGCTCCGTATCAGCGCTCGGAGCTGGACACCATGCTGGCCCTCGCGAGCAAGGGCATCAAAGAGCTGATCGTCGCCCAGAAAAGAGCCGTAGCCGGGCTTGGCTGAGCGCCGGCTCGTCATTGCCACTGGCAATGCGGGGAAGCTCGGCGAGTACCAGATGTTGCTGGCGGGCACGGGCCTGATCCTGATCGCGGTCGACCCGGGCGTCGCCGAGGTGGGGTCAACCTACGCCGAGAACGCGCAGATCAAGGCAGAGGCGGCCAAAGTGGCGATGGAGCTGCCCGCCATCGGAGACGACTCCGGTGTGGAGGTCGAGGTGCTAAAGGGCTATCCAGGCATCCATTCCGCCCGCATCGGGCCAACCCAAAAGGAGCGCACGCAGGTGCTCCTGGATCGCCTGCGGGGTCGACCGCGCCCTTGGCTGGCGCGCTTCGTGTGCACGATCGCCCTGGCCGTACCGACCCAGCCGACGGAGTTCTTCGAAGGCGAGTGCCGTGGCGAGATCGTGCCGGAGTGGCGGGGCGAGGCCGGCTTCGGCTACGACCCGGTTTTTCTCGTGCCCGAGGCGAATAAGACGTTCGGCGAGATGGACCGTGAGGAGAAGGCCCAGTACAGCCACCGGGCGCGAGCGGCCAGCGCGATGGTCGCCTCAGGCGCGCTCGAGAGCCTGCCTGGCTAATGTTGTCGGCGATGTTCCTCGCGATGATGTGGTGGTACCCCAATGGCGCTCCCACCATCGGCTTCTGGTACGCGGCGCTCGTCGCCTCGTTGTTGATCGCAGGTGGGATCTGGGGCCTGATCGCGCCGGAATCCTTTCGGACTTTCTATTTCCGCCTGCTCCGCAACATTCGCACCATCAGGTCGGATCGAGCGCACGTGCCGAGCACAGGTTGGGGGTGGGGCTCGCCCACATCGATCCGCCTGTCGAGCGTGCTCGCTATCGCGTTGGCGGCCGGCTTCATGAGCTGGGTGCTGTTCTTCACCGTCCCGGGCCGCGTGTACTAGCCTTTCAAGGTCCCGCGACAAGCGAAAAGCTTCCTGAGTTCGGCGCGGGCGGTAGCTTAGCTCGGCAAAGCGCCTGGTTTGGGACCAGGAGACCGCGAGTTCGAATCTCGCCCGCCCGACCATCACGTTTTGAGACCCTGAAAACGGCCGATTTCGATCTCGTTACGACCGTTTGGGAAGCTATTGGGCGCGGGGTTGGAACGCCTGTGGAAAACTCCTGAAACGTGCCGAGTTGAGAGACTTTGACGCTGGCCTACCCATTACTAGGTTGGCTGGGGAGCATTAGCTCGTGTCCAATGGAGCCCCCCATCCGCGGTGAACGCCAGAACGGAGCCTTCTGCAAAAAACATCTGTGCCCAGGCGTGTTGGGAATCGAGAATGTGCAGGGAGGAGACCGCGCTAGGAAGTTTGTCTGAGATGTGGTTCCATGTCTGCCCGCCATCCGATGACATGTACAGAGCCCCCACATAGATCTCCCACCAGTGCAGATTGTCCTGAAAGCCCAAATCGCCTGTTCCACCTCCTAACGGCAGCGGCGTGACTTCGCTCCAGGACGTCCCGCCGTCGAACGAGGTGAATAGGGCGCTTGGACTAGTAGAGGGGTTGACGGATGCGATCACGCCGGCCCCTGGCAGTGCCTGAACGCCGGTGCGGAGCGTGCCACTAGCAACGGCGCCCGACGGCAGAGGTACCTCGCGGCGCTGCCAGCTGTGCCCGCCGTCGGCTGACGAGTACACGTGGGGTTGGCCAGCACCATTGCTTCCCAACCACCCCTCCAACCGACTGCGAAAGACTAGGTTGTTCCATTTGTCAAATTCTAAAAACTGTGGAGTCGAATCGACCGGTGGGTCGGGCAACTGATTCCAGGTGTTGCCACCGTCGCTGGTCGACCACAGATGCGGCAACGCGAGAAACCAGCCGTGGAGCGGGTCGGCAAAAGTGACCGAGTAACCATCCGCGTAAGGAAGACCGAGAGCAAGCCAGTGCATCCCTCCATCAGTAGTGCGGTAGAGGCTGATCGGATTCCCCACGGCCACGAAACCATGTGTCGGGTCGAGGAACTGAAAGGAAGCCAAGGTCAGAAAAAATGAACTCGTTTGGCCCACGAGTTGCCTCTGCCAATGTTTAGCACCATCCACCGTTCGAAAGATCCAGAACGGTCCTTGGTTGAGACGCGTCTCAGTTACCGCTAGCGCCCATCCCAACTGTGCGGACTCGAAGTTGTACGAGACGAGAG
>VBHB01000219.1 GCA_005880315.1 Chloroflexota bacterium
GAACGAGCCAAGCTCCCGGTCGACGCGCGTGTCAGCGGGCCGGCCGTACTGCTGCAGGTCGATTCGACAACGCTGGTCCCGCCCGGCGCGAGCGTCGAGGTGCTGAAGACCGGCGATTTGCTAATCCGCGTCTAGGAGGTCAACAATGGCGATTGCCGCGCCCGCAGTCGACGTAATCGAATATGAGCCGGGAAAGCCGCCGGCCAAAGCCATCGATCCCGTTACCGCTCGCGTCATCGCGGGAGCCCTGGACAGCATCGCGCTCGAGATCGGTCACAA
>VBHB01000220.1 GCA_005880315.1 Chloroflexota bacterium
GACTTTGGCGCCGCGCTGCTCGACGTGAACGGGCGCCAGATTTGCGAGTGCGCTCTTTCGACCCCCCTGCAGCTGGGCCCGATTCCCGGCTACATGCAGGGCATCTTCCGCCTCTTCGAGGAACGCGGCGACCGCTTTGAAGAGGGCGACGTGATCATTCACAACTCGCCGTATCACGGCGCCTCGCACGGTCCCGACGTCGGCTTCTGCGTGCCGATATTTGCCCAGGGGGAGCTGGTTGGATTCAGCTTCACCACAGCCCATCACCTTGACATCGGATCGATGTCGCCCGGCTCGTGTGGCATCGTCGACGCGGTCGACGCATACGCCGAAGGCATCCAGCTGAAAGCGATCAAGTGTTACGAGCGTGGTCACCGGAACGAGGCGGTGTGGCGGATGCTGCGCGACAACATCCGGGCCTCGGACATGGTGGTCGGCGACATGGGGGCCCAGGTGGCCGCTTGCCAGATCGGTGCTCAGCGTTATGTCGAGCTACTCGAGCAATACGGAAGGGAGACCGTCGAAGCCGCAACCGAGGAGCTCATGAACTACTCCGAGCGGATGATGAGACAGCAAATCGAGGCCCTTCCTGACGGCAGGTACTCCGCGGAAGGCCACATCGACGGTTTCGCCGACGACCCCGATCCCTCGAAGCGCGACCAGGTGATCAAAGTCACTGTCACCGTCGACGGCGGAACGATGACGGTGGACTTGACCGGAACCGCTCCCCAGGTCGCCGACCGGGCCATCAACATGCCTTTCGTCGGAACCGTCGACATCGCGATCTACGTCACGCTGCGTTCAATCCTGCTCGACCAGGCGACGCACGAATACGTTCCGCAGAACTCGGGCATCGTTCGCCCGATCCGGATCGTGGCCGAGCGTGGCTCGCTCGCCAATCCCACCTTCCCCTCAGCGACAATCGCGCGCTTCTGCGCCGGCAACGTCGTGGCCGACACGCTCATGCGGGCCCTGGCGCCGATATGCCCGGACCGTGTCGCTGCCGGCATGGCAAACATGAAGGTCATCGCCTACAGCGGCGTCGTGGACCAGGTCTACTGGGTCTACATGGACATCACCGAAGGGGCGTATGGCGGAAGGTTGGGCAAGGACGGTGTGGACGCGGTCGACGTGCTCTACGCCAACACGCGCAACAACCCGATCGAAGACATCGAGGCGCACTACCCACTCAGGATCAGCCGGTACGAGCTGCGCACCGACAAGAGCGGGGCCGGCAAGTGGCGCGGCGGCAACGGCTCGATTCGTGACATGCAGTTCCAGGGTCGCGCGCACATGAGCCTCGAAGGAGATGGTCACCGGCATCCACCCCAGGGCGCCTTTGGCGGCTACGACGGAGCCCCCGGCGACGTCGTGCTCATCAGCGACGGAAAGGAGCACCACCTACCCTCCAAGTTTCAGTCGAAGTGGGCCGAGGCCGGCGACATCATCCGCACGGTCAGCCCCTGCGGCGGAGGTTATGGCGACCCGCTCGAGCGTGATCCGCAAAAGGTGCTCGACGACGTCCTTGACGAGATGATCAGCGTCGAATCCGCGCGGACGCTCTACGGCGTCGTCGTCGACCTGGAGTCGAAGACCATCGACCATCGTGCGTCTCAGGAGCTACGGGCTGCAATGTCGAAGCAGGCCGTCGCCGGCAAGGCCTAGCCCTGATGGCCACAACGGCCGTACTGAGTCGTTTCGGAGCAAGCGACCGCGCCCAACTGGCCGCGGAAGCCGGTCACATGATCGAAAAGCTCCGACGGCACGGAGCAGTTGCAGACGGCGGCGTGACCAGGCTCGTCTACTCCGCCGAGTGGCAGGCCGCCATGGCAGAAGTCGAGCAGTGGCTTTCGGAAAGCGGCCTGGCCGTGCGTGCTGACGCTGTAGGAAGCAGGTTCGGTCGCCTGCAAGGTGAAAGTCCCAGCGTTGTCATGAGCGGCTCGCATATCGACTCGGTGAAGCAGGGCGGGGCGTACGACGGCGCGCTGGGCGTCGTGATGGCGGGCTGCGCCATAAGGTGGCTGGCAGGCAACATCGGCAGGCCGAGCCGAACCCTGGAGGTGTTCGCCAACTGCGAGGAGGAGTCGAGTCGCTTCGCGTGCAATTTTTGGGGTAGCCGCGCGATCACGGGCCGCATTGAGCCCGGCGAGACAGAAGCGCTGACCGATGAGCAAGGCGAAGGCATCGGCGCCGCGATGCGGGCGTGCGGCCTCGATCCGGCGGCAATCCTGAGCGCGCGAAGGAAGGATCTGTGCGCATATGTGGAACCCCATATCGAGCAGGGGCCGGTCCTGGTCGAGTCCGGTGATGAGATCGGGATTGTCGACAGGGTGGTCGGAGTGCGCGTGCTCAGTGTCACGCTGCATGGAGTGTCCGGTCACGCGGGCACCCTGCCCATGGCCAGGCGGCACGACGCGCTGGCCGGGGCGGCCGAGATCATGGTCGGCACGGAGCGACTCGCCCAAAGCATGGGCGCGCCCGCGGTGGCGACGGTTGGTAGCATCGCGGCGCGCCCAGGTGGGTTCAACCAGGTGCCCGGCGAGGCCACCTTCACCGTCGACTTTCGGCATCCTGACGACCAGGTGCTGGCAAGCTTCGACCAGGCGCTGCGTGAGCTGATTCGCGATGTGGGCCGGCGCCGAGGCCTGCACGCTCGGTTGGGTCAGGTGGTCGACCAGCCGAGCATCCAGTTCGACGGCGAGATCTGCGCTGCTCTGGAAGCTTCTTGCGTTGAATCGGGAGTCCGGTGGCGCCGCATGCCGTCCCACGCCGGGCACGACGCCCAGGTCATAGGCACGATTTGTGCCGCCGCCATGCTCTTCATGCCGAGCCAGGGCGGGCACAGCCACCGGCCCGACGAGCGCACGGAGCTCGAGCACATCGGCCGCGGCATCGAAGTCCTCATCAGAACCCTCTTCGGGCTGGCTTACCAGGAGTCATGAAGCTCGGCCTCGGATTCCTCGGAGGACCCGACCTGCGTTCCCTGGTGGAAATCGGCCGGTCGGCGGAGGAGGCCGGATTCGAGTCGCTCTGGCACGCCGAAACGCGAATCACGCGCGACTCGGTGACCGCCCTTACTGCGCTTGCGATCACGACCGAACGAGTACGCCTCGGAAGCGCCGCAATCAACGTGTTCACCAGGGGTGCGGTCGTCACGGCTATCACGTGGGCCGCTCTCGCGGAGGCCGCCCCCGGCCGCATCGTGCTGGGTATTGGTCCCGGTTCTCCTGACCCGCTGGCCCAGCAAGGTTTCGCATTCGAGTTTCCTGTGAGTCGCCTTCGCGAATACGTAGCAGCGATTCGGGCCTCCTGGCGGGAGCCCGTGCCGGTCTCGCTCGAAGGCCGGCACACAAAACTCGAGCGGCTGATGCCGGAGGTCCGGCCTGCGGATCCGGTGCCGGTCTACTTATGCGTCACCGGGCCGCGCGCACTCGATTGCGCAGGCGAGATCGCTGACGGCGTCATTCTCAACGCCTTCATGCCCACCTCCTACACGAAACGCTCGATTGGCCGCCTCGACGCGGCCGCCGGTGGGCGGTTTGCGGGTGAGGTCGGCCAGTGTCTGGTGGTGGCGCTCGCCGACACGGTGGCCGAGGCTGCCGCCCGGGTGCGACCGATCCTTGCGACCTACCTGGTCTATTTCCCCAACCTGGCCGCGGAGACCGGTCTCGACGCCGAGTTCCTCAGCCGGCTTCGCGAGCAAGCGCGAGAGGGTGGACTGGAGGCGACATTCGCTGAGCTCCCCGATGCACTGGTGTCGGAGCATGCCCTGGTCGGTCCCGTGGACGCCTGCAAAGAGCGTCTCGCGGCGTATCGGAACGCTGGGCTCCAGCTGCCAGTGTTGTTTCCTGACCCGATGAGCATGGAATTGACGATTCGGGAGCTCGCGAGCGCCTGATGGTCTATCTCGGTGCCGGTTCGTGGCTCTTGTTTTCATGGATCTTTGGCGATAGGCCGACACTGCGTGACCACGTCGTTACCTTTGGTGTCGGCGTCGGTGCGCTACTCGCCGCGCTGCTCTTCGCCATCCCCCAAGCCGGCACAGCATTGGGGACTGCAATCCCGATGACGGACACCGGCGACATCATCCAGCAGCTCTTCGTTTCTCAAGGCGCGTGGCTGGCGACGGCCGTGGTGGGCTTGGCCGGCTATGCGCTATCCCGATCGGCAAGACGCCTGCGCTCCGCTCGCGCGCATACGTTCGAGGTGATCGCGATCGGCGCGGGGGCTGCTTTGATCCCAGCGTCGGTCGTTCACATCGGGTTCTTGCTCGTGCTCGTGCCGGCAGCAGTTGCGGGCACGGCGGCGACCTTGCTGGAGGACGTCCCGCGCCCTGTCGCGGTGCTGGCCGCCATGCTGGCCACTGTTGCGTTCGCGGTCACCTTCGCGCTAGCACGCTGGATTCCGTTTGGAGTGGCGGGACTCCTGGTGGGGGTCGGAATCCTCGCCTACGCGGTCGGCCGTTGGACCGATCTGCACCCGATGTCGACGGCGCGGCCGACTCCTCTACTCTGGGCCGCGCTTGCGTGCGGCTTCATCCTCACCCACGTCGCCGGGTGATGGAGACGCTCGTCCGCGGCGGCACCGTGGTTCTGGAGTCGGGTTCGTTTCGCGCGGACGTGCTGATCCGGAACGGAAAGGTGGCGGGGCTGGTCCAGCAGCGGAAATCGAATCCCTTCACGGGCCAGGTGATCGATGCGGCGGGTGCGCTCGTGCTGCCGGGCGGTGTCGACGTTCACACCCACATCGGAATCACGTTCGGCGAGTTCAAGACCCGCGACGATTTCGCCACCGCCACCCGTGCGGCAGCTTTCGGCGGCACCACATCACTGCTCGAATTCGCATTCCCCGAGCCAGGAGAAGATCCGGGCGAAGCGGTCGAACGGCGGATCTCAGAAGCGGATGGACGGGCCGTCATCGACTTCGGGTTTCATGCTGCGATTGTCCAACGAGCTGACGCTGATGCCCTGGCAGGCATCGAACGTGCAGCCAAGCTCGGCGCCCCCTCGGTGAAGGTGTTCACTGCCTACCGTGGCCTGATGATGCTCGAGCTAGGCGACGTCCTGGCTGTGATGCGCGAAGCTGCCAGGTCGCGCTCCCTGGTAATGGTCCACGCTGAAACTGAGGCAATCGTCGAGCGGGCGTCCGGCGAGCTGCGCGAGCGCGGCATAGCTGATGCCCGTCATCACGCGCTGGCCAGGCCCGCGATTGCCGAGCTGGACGCGGCCCGCAGCGTTCTACGCCTGGCGAGGGAAAGCGGCGCGACCGTCTATCTGGTCCACGTCACGCTGCCGGAGGTCGCCGAGGAGATCGGCAAGGCGCGCGCGGCGGGAGGGCGAGCCTTCGGTGAGACCTGCCCACACTATCTGTTGCTTGACGAATCCGTCTACACGCGACCGCACGGTGAGCGGTTTGTCTGCAGCCCGCCGATACGCTCGGCCGAAGCCGCTCGTGGCTTGTGGCGAAGCCTGGGCTCTGAGCTCACCGGCGTTCACTCCGACCACTGCTGCTTCGACCGCGCGCAGAAAAAGGTCCATGCGTCGGACTCGACCCGGATTCCGCCCGGACTGCCGGGCGTCGAGACAAGGCTTCCACTCCTCATCTCGGCCGCCTTGAGCGGGCGCCTACCGATGAACGAGGTGGTCAGGCTCTGCTCTTCCGAACCGGCAAGGCTGTTCGGCATGCCCGGCAAGGGATCGTTGCTGCCGGGCATGGACGCCGACCTGATCGTGGTCGATCCGCGGCGGCGTGGTCGTGTCAATGGCCTGCATATGTCCACGGATTACAGACCATTCGAGGGAATGGCGATTCGCGGTGGCATCGAGACCGTGGTTGCGGGCGGGCAGTTGCTCGTTTCATCGGGTAAATGGGTCGGCGAGGAGCCTTCCGGACGTTACATCCACCGGCGCCGACTGAAGGCGTGAGCCGGCCGATCGGTCGGCGGCTGTTTCTCGCCGGGCTTGCCGGCGGCGCCGGAGTGATCGCGTTTAGCGTTACCGGGTCGATCCCTTCGTGGGACCGAACCAGATGGCGGCTGACCGTGGACGGTCTGGTCGACCAACCTCTGTCACTCGGAATCGATGACCTCCTTGCCGCCCGCCAGCAGCGCGTGAAAGCCGACTTCCATTGTGTGAGCGGATGGTCTGTGTCAGGAGTGAGTTGGCTGGGAGTTTCCGTGCCTACGCTCCTCGAGCGCGCTGGTGTCCGCCCGGCTGCACGCGCCTTGAGATTTGAGTCAGCGGACGGCGCATATGTCGACTACCTCGATATGACGACTGCGCTGCAGCCGGACGTCATCGTCGCCCTCCGGCTTGCGGACGCACCCCTCAGCCCTGAACGAGGTGCGCCGGCGCGATTGGTCGTGCCTTTTTACTACGGCTACAAGGGGGTCAAGTGGTTGCGGCGGATCACCGCTGTGGACTCCGCGCATACCGGCTACTGGGAGGCCCGCGGCTATGACGCCGATGCGCGCATCCGCCACTGAGAAAACCCTGCACTGGTCGGTGGCATCGGCCGTGCTGGTCTTGATTGCGACTGGAATCGTCATGTATGTCCCACGGTTGAGCCAGGTCGTCGGCCAGCGCTTCTGGGTCCGCACTTCGCACCTCATCGCCGCCCTGTTGCTGGTTGCGGTCCTTCTCGTGATCCCAGCTCTGCGGTGGAGCGAAGTCCGGCGTCTGGAGCGCGAACTG
>VBHB01000221.1 GCA_005880315.1 Chloroflexota bacterium
GGCAGCGGGTCGCGATCGCGCGCGCCCTCGTCAACGACCCGAGTCTGATCCTCGCCGATGAGCCGACCGGAAATCTCGACGCCGACAGCGCGATGCGCGTGCTCGACCTGCTCGAGCGAGTTCACACCGAACGCGGCTGCACCTTGCTCGTGGTGACGCACAACGAGGCGGTGGCGCAACGCGCCGAGCAGCGTTACCGAATGGATGCCGGACGGCTGCTCGCATGACCTGGCTTGACTCCCTGACGCTCGCCGCACGCAGCCTGCGCCGCCGCCCCGGCCGCGCGCTGCTGACCATCCTGGCCGTGACCCTGGGCGCGACGTTGCTGGTCGCGCTGGCCAGCGTCGCGACCAGCGCCGGCAGCCGGATCGTGAGCAAGTTGACCAATGGCGGACCGGCAACGGCCATCAAAGTTTCGGCGTCGAAGGCTGATTCCGACCAGCTTTATACCGACGACCTACGCGCCGCGGGCCCAAAGGCGATCACCGACGCCACCTTGGCGACCTTGCGTCAATCGTCCCATGTGGCAACGGTGATCCCGGTTATCGCTTCTCGCATCCTGGCCGTGCCGCCACCGTTCGGGTCAACGGCGACCTCGACAGCTGGACAGCAGGCCTACGGCGACACCATGGTGGGCGTCGACCTCAGCCAGGCGCATAACCTGCCGATCACGATCCTCGCAGGTCGCGTGCCCCATTCAGGATCGCCGAACGAGGTGGCGATCACGGAGTCCTACCTCGATCACTCTGGCATGAGCGTGCAGAGCGTGCTCGGAACCCAGGTCGAGATCGCACAACCACAGGCCTTTCAGGGCCAGTCCGGGCTGCAGTTTCGCGCCCGCTGGATCCGAGCTGAGATCGTCGGCGTGGTCTCGCAGCAGGTCGCGATCGGCGCCCTCCTGGTGCCCATCGAGCAGGCCCAACTCGCCCAGGCGTGGGCGGAGGCCGGCGTGGACGGAGGCGACGCCTTTCCGTTGCCCGACTCGAAATACACCGGCCTGATCGTGGTGGCGTCGAGCCTCGATGACGTGCACGCGGTGCGGCAGATGATCACCAGCCTCGGCTACGCCAACACGGCTCCCGAGCACCTGGTGGCCTCGGTGCTTCGCTACCTGCGAGTCGTCGACATCGTGCTGGCCGGTATCGGGGCGATCGCGCTCGGCATCGCGGGGCTGGGCGTCGCCAATGCGCTGGTTGCGGCAGTGCGCGAGCGCCGCCGCGAGATTGGCGTGCTGAAGGCGATCGGTGCCCGCGACCGCGACATTCTGCGCTGGTTCTTACTGGAGGCCTTCACCGTTGGTCTCGTCGGTGGCGTGCTGGGGACGTTGGCCGGACTCCTGATCGCGCTCTGGGTCGGGGTCTCGGTCAACACGTACCTGACGGAGCAGGGGCTGCAAAGCATTCAGTTCGGCGACGTGTCATGGCCGCTGATCGGGGCCGCCATCCTCGGAACCAGCCTGCTCGCGATTGCGGCCGGGGTGGTTCCGGCGTTGCAGGCGGCGCGGCTCTCGCCGAAGGAGGCGGTGGCGGCCGCATGACAGGCTCGCTCGCCGCGCGGATCGCTGCCGGACTGCTGGGCACGACGTTGACGCTCAGCGCCTGCGCCACGACGCCAATCGTCGGCGTCCTGCCATCGGCGTCGGCACCCGTGCCTGTGGTCTATGCCGCGATCGGCGCCAGCGAGACCTACGGGATTGGCGCGACCGACCGATACCGTCAGGCGTGGCCGCAGGTCTTCTTCAACGATGTCCTCCCGCGGTCGGCTGTGCTCTATAACTTCGGCATCCCGGGCGCGACCACGGCCCAGGCGCTGCAGGACGAGGTCCCGGCCGCGATCGCGGCCCACCCCACCGTGGTGACGGTCTGGCTGAATGTCAACGACCTCATCCGCGGCGTGTCGGCAGCCGACT
>VBHB01000002.1 GCA_005880315.1 Chloroflexota bacterium
CTTCAGCGAGCTGATCCTGCCCTCGTGCACAAGTTCCTTCCCCCGGAACAGCTTGACCCAGCCGCCGCGCGTGACCTTGCCCTCGGTGACGCGGCTACCCGCAATGATGCCCAACCGCGGGATCTTGATGGGGGTGATCACCTCCACGGTGCCCTCGCGAATCTGCCTGTAGGTTGGCTCGCGCATGCCCTTGGCGGCGCGCTCGACGTCTTCGGTCAGCTTGTAGATGACGTCGTAGTAGCGAACCTCGACCTTGGCCCTCTCGGC